>NZ_CP083670.1 GCF_020097835.1 Haloprofundus halobius | reverse complement strand
TAGAGCTTAAAATGCAAATAATTATTTGAGTTAGTAGATCTTAAAATGTTGAGCATTATGAAAAGTACTGCATTATATAATGCACACCACGGGAATCGAGGAAAAGAGAGGAAAGCGAGAAAGAACACCGAGTTGACGGGTCAGGGGACTCGGCGAAACCTCGATCAGCATACGGTCGATAAGTCGGGAGCATACAGTCGGTCTACCGCGGTGAAGGAACCCTGGACATCAGTACTCGAGGAAGTCACGGTGATCGTCGAGGAAGTCACGGTGATCGTCGAGGAAGTCACGACAGTTACTGTGTACAAGTGTTGTTGTACACAGTAAATAGACCAGACGTGAAATACGTCGGTTACAAGGATGGGATAGCAGGCTGCTGAAACGATGATATAGCAGCGATAGGTATATCGAATCGAGAATCTATTGACGCTATCTGCTGTGTCCTCGGTGAGATCCCGAGAACCAAGGGAGCCCGGGAACGAAGAAAGGAGCTCAATTGGGGGTTGACTGAGGAACCGAACGGAGATACTCGAACGAAAAGACTGTACTGCAGGCTAGTTTTCGGTGTGAATTTGGCGAACTCGAGACGAACTCAAGGCGAACTCGAAGCGAAATGAGGGTCCTAAATGGAGATCGTCTTACGGAGAGTGGCTTGAGAGGATTATCTCCCGAGTGAATCGTTGAGATCGGACACACACACCACCGTCGCGAATGTAACGCGTTCGAGAGAGGGGCCCCCACTCACGAACCGGTTTTTATTGCCGGTAAACTGCCGTTCCTGTCGGTTTTTTGTTACAAAATAAACTGTCTTTTGACATGTAGTCGGTTTGCCTTTTCGGTGATGATTAGAATAGTTTAAATCTGTAGGATGAGAATAGTCCACTAAGTTAACTTCGTTTCGGAATAGAAGAGAAACGAATTCTTCGTTTCTCACCAGGTATGTACAGGTGAAGCGACCGTATTCACGGAAATAGACATCGAGATATTCTCCCGCGTAGAATATCGACTGAACGTTTCTTTCTCCCATTCTCCGTGTTTTCTGATCGATCTCATTTCGGAAAACCTTCTCTTCCAATGCACCCCCCTCTCTCGTGGCCGTTACATTCGCGAACTGGGGTGTGTGACCCTACCCTTTCTATTTTCCTCCTCATCTGCCGAAATACACTATTTTGAACTCTCTACCGCCTATTTTGGATTCTAGGGGAAATTTACATTCGCGACACCACTCCCTCTGAAACCCCCCAAAAGGAACCATTCGACTGCTTCTACTGTTTCCTCTCGGCTCTGAATTTCATCTGGAACTTCGTGACGCCTCTTCGTCTCAAGAGAGCTCCACGATTACTTCGTTGACGCGAATCAACATATCTATAATTTGTCTATCTTCCACAGTTCTGTACCGATATTCTCACGAGTTACATTCGCGATGTAGGTGTGTCTTCTCCTCAGGTCTGCTAAAATACATTCGCGATACTACCCCCCCCGTCTCCGAAACGGCCATATCGATCGTTAGCTCGCCGTGTCTTCTCCGTTTCTCCTGCCCTTTCGTTCGCACTACTCGGGGCGTCGCGGACTCTTCCAGAGACGTTGTTACATCCGCGACGTTACTTCTCCGCTGTATTCGGCAATCCGGCCGTTTTAGACGGAACTGTCCCACGAAACGTGACGATACATTCGCGACACCACCCCCGTTTTGTCGGTAGACTTATCGCTGTCGCTTCGGAACGTTCGGACAATCGATGACCGACGAAAATCTCTCCGAGGCGGACCGCGACTCGCTCTTTCGGTACGAGGAGCCGATTTTCGCGCGCGAGGAGTTGCTCGATATTCGGCACATTCCCGGTCCCGAGAGGATCGTCGGTCGCGACACGCACATGCAGCGGGTCGCGAACGCGGTCAACCCCGCAATCTTCGGCCGTCCACCGAAACATCTACTCATCTACGGAAAAACCGGTACCGGAAAGTCGCTCGTCTCTCGGCACGTGACGGAGCGTCTGGGGGCCGAAGCGGCCAAGGACGACGTTACTGTCCGAACCGCCTTCGTCGACTGTGGTGAGGAAAACACGGAGACGTCGGCGGTCAAAACCATCGCGAGTCAACTCAATGAATCCCTCGAGACAGGAATCTCGGTCCCCGAACGGGGGTTGGCGACCGGCGATTACTACAAGCGGCTCTGGCGTATCCTTGACGCCAGATGCGATGTCGCGCTGATTCTCCTCGACGAAATCGATATGCTCGACGACGACGAAATTTTGCGAAAACTCTCGCGCGCGGGCGAGAACAACCGCGTCTCGCGGTGTAGTATCGGCGTTATCGGTATCAGCAACAAGATCGACTATCCCGACCAGTTGACGGAGCGTGTCAAGAGCAGTTTCCAGCACGACGAAATCGTCTTCAAGCCGTACACAGCGGACCAGTTAGGTGACATTCTCGACAATCGATGCGACGCGTTTCGTCCCGGCGTGCTCGGTGACGACGTCATTCCGCTCACCTCAGCGCTCGCCGCCCAGGAACACGGCGACGCACGGAAGGCGATAGACATCCTTCGGAACGCCGGTCGGATCGCCACCGAAGAAGAGTCGACCGAAGTCGTCGTCGACCACGTGCGCAAGGCGAAGGAACGAACCGAGGCGAATCGCTTCAACGAGATTGTCGCCGGTACTCCCGTTCAGGGGAAGGCTATCCTCCTCGCTCTCGCGATGTTGACGCTCGTCGCCGACGAAACCGAATTCTCGACCAAACGCGTCTACGACACCTACACTACCATCGTCAGCGAAATCGGCATGGATCAGCTATCCGAGCGTCGTGTGAACGAAATCCTCCAGGAGCAGGCGTTCTTGAACGTTATCAACTCCACTCGAACGAGCCGCGGCCGTGGCCGCGGCGTCTACAGCACCCACCGCTTGCTCGAAGACGCCGACATCGTGAGAAAGGTCATCACCGCAGATGATCGATTCGATGGGTTCGACGGGGCCGGTTCGTAGCGCCCCGCGCGAGTTCGTAGCACCCGACGTGTCCGAAGAGTCCTGTTTTCACCATCGGAACGGGCCCGATGAACGCACTACGCGAATAGGCGATAGAAGTTCAGACAGATAATCGCCGTGAAGAAGACGACTGCCCACACCTCCGCGGCCACGACGCTGACGAGCGGGATCCCGATTACTGCGGCGAGCGTTACTGTGAGTCCGACGAACCCTATAATCAACTCCTCGGACTGCCAGATGTCGCGTACGCTCGACGGTTCGACGTACAAGAGCACCTTTTCGAGGTTCGGTCCCGGTGCGATCGTCCCGGTGCTCCGATTGTACTCGATGACGCCGTTCTCGGCTAACTTCGGAAGGTGCGTCTGCTGGAGCGAGACGTAGACGCTCTTGTACACTTTCTCCGGTGCCGGCGTTTCGTCGGCCTCGTCGGCCGCAATCGTACCGGCGATATCTCCGATAGTGACCGGTTCGGCTTCCTCGGCCAACAGCGACATCACCATCCGACGACGGTCGTTCTTTAGGAGATCGAACACCACGTCCTCTTTGGCTGTCGGGTTCGGAACGTCGCTACGCCCATTTTCGCTGACAGGACTCAGTTCCGCGGACATCACACCGTACCAAGTGTGTAGTCCGTATTCATTCTTATTCAGAAAATTCAGTAATATTGTGTTTAATGACTTTTAGAGTCCCGCTCTGACCCGACTTGAAAGTGCTCTCGATAGCCGAACGTTTCCCCACGATAATACTCGAATTATCCCGACTGACCCTCCGGCCACCCGATTCGTTTCGTCTCACTAGAGGTCTATTCAAAACTCTATAAGCCGGAGTTACCCCGAGTAACGCCGCACATAGCTATCCGTGGTGTGGCAGTATGTCGAACAGCCGCCTTCCGTCGAGAAACCCGGACTCGACGAAGTACACGTCTCACAATGACTCCCACACGACTTGTCCCCGGAATGCGGCCGAACGCTCCGAAGCGAAACACACTACTGTGCCTCTGGTACGTGTTCTTCGTGCTCGTGGTCTTCGGCATCGCTCTCTGAGTGCTTCGGCCGTCCGTTAGCGATCTCGACCGACCGGTTCCCAATCCGGCCGATACCGATGCGCGGTCGATCGTCAGCGCTCGGCTCGAATTGCAGTCTCCCCGCCTAACTCCTCCACTCCACCCCGTTCGGTGTCTACTCGACAGCGACAACCGCCCCGCTCGAGCAGTTCGGAGAACGAAGCCGACCGGTCACAGTCCCTGCAGACGATGGTCGTCTCGACGTACACGTCGAACGAGTCGATCGAAACGGCTCCCGCTCGCGTCAGCCGTTCGACCGTTCCCCCGGTGACCAACCGCATCCGGTTCTGTAGCGCCCGGACAGTTTGGTCGGCTTTCTCGACGCGTGACTCGGTGTTCTGTGTCCGTTTCCGCGTCGTTCCGAGGCAGTTTCGGAGGTGTGTGTGAACGGTCTGGTGCGAGACGAAATCGTTTCGCACCCGCTCGACGTTGATACCTGCTCGTTTAAGGTAGTTCTCCGTCTCGGCGCGCTGTCCGGCACTCACCGACCCGTCCGTCAGTCGCTCGTAGAGATGTGCGACGTCGCCGTCCAACACGGTCATCGTCGTCTCCGCCATCGCCGATTCGAGAACCCGCTCGTTCAGGTACGTCTCCAACCGGCGTAGACTGTAACGTTCGCCGCTCTCTCCCAACCATCCGGTGACGAGCGCGTCGTCGATTCGGTCGAGTTCGTATCGCTCGGCGACCCGTTCGACCTTGCACCCGCAGCCGCTGTCCGACTCGTTGGCGACTCCCCGTTGCTGGCTCATGGCTGATAGTTCTGTTTTCTATACGATAGTTAAACCTTTCGTCAAACCGGTAATTCACCCAGACGTGCATCTGCCTGTGAGCAGCGGTACGGGCGGTCGAACGGCCCGAAGCACCCTACTTCGTCACACCCGTCGGCTTACACGGCTACCTCCGTAAAGAACCGTCTGTTCCGAGTAGTGCTGACCGGCCTCCCCGGCACGGAAACCCACGCATACCAAAGGGCTATCGCTCGAACAGTTACACAATGACCGAATCACCAACGGGACAGACGGTACTCGTTACCGGCGGCGCGGGATTCATCGGAAGTCACCTCGTCGACGCGCTGATCGAAGCGAACGACGTCCGAATCGTCGACGACTTCTCGTCGGGTCGACGGGAGAATCTCCGAGACGACGTTACTGTCTTCGAGGGCGACATCCGCGACGACGACCTCTTGGAACGCGCCGTTTCGGGTGTCGATCTGATCTATCACACCGCGGCGCTGGTCAGCGTCTCGGCGTCGGTCGAAGATCCGCTCTTGAGCCACAGCACCAACGCGGCGGCGACGGTTTCGTTGCTCGAACACGCCAGAGAGGTGGATGCGCGCGTCGTGCTCTCGTCGAGTGCGGCCATCTACGGTCAACCCGAGGACGTACCCATCAGCGAGTCGCACCCGAAGAACCCGGAGTCGCCGTACGGCGCGGATAAACTCGCGCTCGACACGTACGCGAGAATCTATCACGACCTCTACGGGCTAGAGACCGTCGCGCTCCGGTACTTCAACGTCTACGGTCCCCGACAGACTGCGGGCGACTACAGCGGCGTCATCAGCATCTTCCTCGACCAAGCGACGTCGAACCGGCCGATAACCGTCGAAGGAGACGGCGAGCAGACCCGGGACTTCGTCCACGTGCGCGACGTCGTTCGAGCGAACCTCGCCGCAGGGACGACCGACGCGGTGGGACGAGCGTACAACGTCGGTACCGGCGACAGCATCTCGATAAACGAACTCGCGGCCGCAATCCGCGACGCCGCGGACTCCTCGTCGGAGATAACCCACGTCGACGCCCGATCCGGCGACGTTCGCGACAGCAGAGCCGACATCTCCCGCATCCGAGAGTCGCTCGGCTACGAACCGACGGTGACACTCGAGAACGGACTCGCGTCGCTGTGTGAGTAATCGACCCGCGCCGCCCAGTAATCGACCTCCACCGTCCGACGCGACGCACGCGCGACAAAATAAGGTAGTGCTGCGTTCCTCCTCCTTCGGTTCTCTCCTGCCGAGATTCTCTCCCTGTCGGTTCGTCTCACTTCTCTACTATCGACGGGTACCTTCGGCCCGTGAGTATCAACTCACGAGACTGACTTCCGTATAGTTATTTACGAGTTTTTGTAACGTGATAAAGGCTATATTCTCCGAACCAGTCTGTGCATAAGTAATCCGGAGACAGCGACGCCATCGCAGTCGCTCGCGGCTGACTCTGGGAGAAAACATGAGACAGAACATCTACGTCACTCGAGTATGATTTCGGGCCGATCAACGAGCGCGTACGCGAAGACAGCCGTACTCTGCATCGTTCTGTTGAGCGTCGCGTGCGGTTCGGTCGTCGCCGACGACCCGGCACACTCGCCCGCTGCGTCCGCCGATTCGTTCTCGGTGACGAACGGCGTCGACGTCGCGTCGACGCAACTGTGGCAACTCTCCGACGACAGTTCGCTCGTTTGGACTGATAGCCCGTCGCTCTCCGTCGCCGCTCTCCCCTCGATCGTCGCCGACACCGGCACCGCGCTGCTTGACACCGTCTTCGGCGACTCGCTGCTCCGCGGGGAGTCGACTCGAATAACGTTCACCGTGTTCTTGGGTCGGTTAGACGCCGCCTCGGGCGCCGCTCTGCAGCGCGGCGGCGCCTCGCCGATTCAAAACGACGTGTACGCCGCGCCGCCCATCGAGTGGATGAATCCGAGCGCGGACGAGCGTCTCGCCGAGATCGACTACTTCGCGCTCATGCTGAGCCTCACGACGGTACTCGTCAGTATCGGACTCGTGGCGTACCGGCGACTCTCCGCCCCGACCGGTCTCGAACGCGAAGTCGAGCCGTCCCTGGTGGACCCGGAGCCGACACCGACCGACGAGGAGTGTATTATGCGATTACTCGAGGAGCACGACGGCCAGATGCGACAGGTGGCTATCGTCGAGGAAGTCGAGTGGTCGAAGGCGAAAGTGAGCCGTCTGCTGTCGCGGTTGGACGAGGAGGGCGAGATAACGAAACTCCGTCTCGGCCGCGAAAACCTCATCTGCATCCGCGGTTGCGAACCGGAGGCCTCCCGCTCGCCCTTCGCCGCCGCGCCGGAGAACTGAGACCCTACCATAGTAACGAACTCCTAACCTGTTTCAGTAGACGAATAACAATCTCTTTAACTAGTCAATTCTCGAACCGACGCCCGCATCTACTAGTGCGGGTGGGGAGTGAACATGAGTCTACAACCAGGATTTTCAGCCATCATACGCCGTTTGTACCGCTCTACGACCGGTCCGAAGGCGACGAGACGCTTCGCTGCGAGCGCGTTCACCGTCGTTCTTCTCGTGGGTTCGATAGCCGGTCCCGCCATCGCGGTGGGACCGAACACCGACGATTCGGCCACCGCGGCGACGCTTTCGACCGTCGCGGCCGACACCGACCCCATCGAGACGAACGAGACGTACCACGGTTCCGACGGCGTCGTCTTCTCCAGCATGATCGAGACTGACGACGGCGGCTACCTGCTCGTCGGTTGGACCGACAGCGGGGACCGAGACGACGGCGATCAGGCGACAGTCGTCAAGATAGACGCGCAAGGCGACCGCGAGTGGACTCGACGCTTCGGCGGCGAGGGCACCGACCGCCTGTTCGACGTCGTCGAAACCGACGACGGTTACATGGCCGTCGGCCGCTCGAACGACGACTCCGGCTGGGCGCAGGCGTGGGCCGTCGGTCTCTCCGAGAACGGCGACGTTCGCTGGGAGAACGAGTACGGCGACGCCCGCGGCGACGCGTTCTGGTCCGTCAGTCGCGTCAACGACACGTACCTGCTCGGTGGATGGACACCGACGGACGATAGTGACGCCGACGGATACGCCGTCGCCGTCGACGACCGCGGTGAGACCGAGTGGGAGTGGAGGACCGACGAATCTCGCAATCAGTACGTTCGCGATAGCGTCGCGACCGACGACGGGTTCGTTCTGGTCGGCGACGCCGAGTCCGCCGACGGCACCACCGACGGATACGTCGCGAAGTTAGATACCGACGGAACGCTCCTCTGGGAGGAGACCCACGAGCGCGCAGGCGAAAACGTGGAGTACCGTGCTGTCACCGCCGGCGACGGGGAGTTCGCCGTCGCCGGTGTCGATCAGGGACAGTCGAACGAGAAACCCGACGGACTGTTCGCTCGGTTCACCGACTCCGGCGAGTTCGTGAATAGCCGGACGTACGGCGACAGGGGCTACGACATGCTCGAAGGCATAGACCGCGACGGTGACGGGTACATCCTCAGCGGTGGCAACCGGCTGTTCGCCTCGCGGAACCTCGACGGATGGCTCATCCGGACGGACGAAGCTGGGAACGCCGAGTGGCGCGAACGTCTCGGAACCGCCGACAGAGACGCTCTCTGGCCCGTCCTGTCGACCGACAGCGGCTACGCTGCCGCCGGTTTCTCGGGCGACGAGGGCTGGTACGTCGGACTCTCCCGCAGTGTCGATGGGACCGTCTCCGCCGACAACGGTACCTCAACGGTCGTCTTCGGGGACGAACCGGTGACGCTCGCGTACGACGAAGAGTACAACGTGAGCAACGTCTCGGCGTCGATCACGCAGCGGCGTTTCCTCGACAGTTCGATGCCCGGGACGCCGGTGTACGCAGCGAGTCTCTCCACGAACGGATTGGAGAAGGACTCGACCACCATCACAGCGCGGTTCGACGAGGAGGCGATTCGCGAGCGTAACGCCTCCGTCGACTCGCTCCGACTCGGGTACTACAGCGACGGTAAGTGGCAGTTCGCCGACAGCGAGACGACCGTCGACAACGGTACTGTCGTCGTGAGTGCGACGCTCCCCTCGTCCGCCTCCGTGCTCGGTGTCTCGTCGATAGAGGGACCGACTGCCGCCGTCGACGGCGTTCCGGCAGGTGCGGTCGAACCCGGCGAGTCCGTCGACCTGAACGCGTCCGCCTCCACGATGGGTACCGCGGAGAACTCCTCGGTCTCGTGGTCGTTCGACGGCGGTTCGGTCGACGGCGAGTCGGCGACCGTCCAGTTCGACGAACCCGGCTACCACAACGTTACCGCGACGGTGACTGACGAGTACGGACTGACCGACGAACGGACTGTCACCGTTGCGGTCAACGACCAACCGGCGGTCTCCGTCGACGCACCGACGTCGATGAGCGTCGGCGAGTCGGCCGAACTCAACGCGAACGTCACGAACGAGATCGGTGATACGACGGTCACCTGGATACTGCCGAACGGCAACCAGACCGGTTCGACGGCGGAGTACACGCCGCAGTCCGCGACCGAACAGTCCGTCGTCGTCGTCGTCCGCGACGAGTACGGTGCCGAGACGCGACAGACGATCGACATCTCGGTCGACGAGGTACAGAACCAGCAGGACACCGAGGCGACCACCTCCACGACGACACCAGGATTCGGGACCGTGGTCGCGTTCGTCTCGCTGATACTGTTTGCGGTGACTCTCACGCGCCGAACGCGGCGCTGAGATCTCACCCGCTGCTATTCTGACGAAGAGATAAGTCGGTCGCACGCTACAGTTGCAGTATGGATTCGACTGCTCCCGGAGACGCTACCAAAGCCGACCAGTACCAGTATCAGAACGGGACGATGGAAGTCGTCTTCGCGGTCTCCGATGGCCGAGTCCTCACGCTGCGCGAGTATCCGGACGTGTCGACGTTCAACCGAGCGACGGACGCCGCGACGTACCGCGGAACACACCAGGCGGTAGCGGACCTTCCTGATCTGATGGCGTTCGAGGATATCGACCTGTAGCAGAGCGTTTTAGCGGTACTGCTGGTAGACGCCGAGAACGATGATGAGCGTGAGGAAGATGACCGCCCACACCTCGACCGCCAGCACATTGAGAACGGGGACACCCAGTTGCGCACCGATTATGGTGAGCAGTCCGATGACGCTGACCACGAGATACACCGACCGGTGCACGGCCTCGAGACCGGTCGTTCCGTCGGTGTACACCTGTATCTCGTTCATCTGCGCGCCCGGCATGATACGCTGGTTGTCCGCGTCGTACTGGATGATTCCCTGCTCTTCGAGTTTCGGGAGATGCGTCTGCCTGAGCGAGACGTAGACGCTCTTGTACAGCTTCTGTGCGTCTTCCTCGGTGTCGGCCTCCTGTGCGGCGATCTGCTCCGCGAGTTCGGAGACGGCGATACTCCCGCCGCTCTCCGCTAATCCGTTGATGGTGGCCCGTCGGCGGTCGTTCCCCAGTATGTGAAATATCTCCGCCTCGTCCAGTTCTCGTTCGGTGTTTACCTCGCCTGTCATCCTCTCTAACGCGTACATTGTCCTCTCTCAGTCCTCACGCGTGGTTGTGTGACCCGCTGTGCCGGTTTCGTCTCAGTATATTGCTTGTGTCTTCAGGCAGGTTTAATAGTTTGCACTGTCACGTTTGCTTTCAGTATTACATTTACAACTGAAATACTATGTTAAAATAACGAATTTCGGGAGGTAAAACGCGACTATTCGGTGTCGCTGACCCAGCCGAACAGGACGAGATTGGTGCGCGTGTGGAGTTGATACAGCGCTCCACAGACCAGGAGCGTGAAGACCACGAAGATGGGAAGCAGAACATCGAGAGTTCGGACGTACGGCACGCCCAGCAGTTTCCCCAGCACGAAGACGACACCGACGCTCGCCGTACTCAGATAGTAACTGTTCCAGGAGACGCCCTCGACGGGAAACGAATCGACCGACAGACGCAACGACCCGTCCGTCGCCCCATCGCGTTCGGCGACCGTCTCTTCGCCGACGGTGATGGGAAACGTTCCTCGCTCGAGCATCAGTCGGACGCTCTCGCGGGCGACAGTCGTCTCCGTTCGGTCGAGCGGCAGCCGTTCGACGAGCTGTTCGGAAATCTCGGAGGATCCAACCCCGCCGCTCCGTTCGTCGTTCGTCGAACGGTCGCCGGTGAACGCAGATAGGAGTCCAGAGATCCTCATCAGTATACTGTCCACGCTCTGCACACCATTATATATTTTCTGGGCTCCGCTGGATGAATACGATACGCCGAAAATGGACGCAACGCCGGTGGTTAGCTGTTCATCCGCTGCTGCGGAATGTGCTCGCCGGTCTGCCGCTCGCGAGACGTCGTGCACTCGAGACACCCATGTACGTCGTCGATGTTGTCACCGAACACCCGCGCGAACTGTGGCGTCACGTGCCGGCCACAGTTGCTGCAACGTGGACTCGTGTTCGATGCTCCCCTTCCGTTCCAGTTCAGGTCTGCCATTGTTGGATTCTCACTCTTGTCCGCTTGTACCGACGCCGGTGCGGTGCACCAGTCGCCGGCTCGTGTCTCTCCGTCCACGGCCGTTCTAACGGCCACAGACTGGGTTTCTTCGCCTTCGATACATCTGTGGGTGCAGAGACCTGATAAAGGAGGAACACCGTTTGTCAGGGTTTATTCGAGTTCATGCCCAGTAGATGTACATTTCTCCGTGAATGAGGGTTACACCCCCCGAATCCGTAAATTTGTGTAACCAGTCCGTAAGGTACTCCGTTCCGTATCGTTCAACGGTTCCGATGTCGGGATGAACGACGAAAGCGGTGCTTGATTCGAACTCACGCACCGGTTTCCACCCGTTTGCGATTTTTAACCTGCGAGTAATAATGTTACAGTAGCTTGGACATACAGTCACCCGAGTAAATCGAAACAGGGGGGAAACTGTGCAGATAAACGACACTAATCCACATCGAGCGGGCTCCCGTACGGCGAGCGTTGGCGTCTCGTCCCGCCGATTCGTGGTTCGTCCGTATACTGTTCCGACCCATCCCGAGACGACCGACGACCAGGTACGACAACCGCCGACTATCGCCGACGCACGCCTCCGCGAGAGCTTATATAGACTCTCGTTGGACTAGCGGCGACCCGGGTCAGCCGGTGCGTCAGCAGCGAACTATCTCACGTCCATCACATGCCAGAGAACATCACCGACACCAAAACCGACACCCCGGTCGCGAGCACGGCCCTTCTCGACGTACTGGGTGACGAATGCTCACGCGCCATCCTCGCCGCCGCCGGCCGAGAATCGATGACTGCAAAGGAGTTGACGAACTCCTGTGACGTCTCGCCCGCGACAGTATACCGCCGCATAAACACGCTCCTCGACCACGGTCTCCTCGAGGAGTCCATCGAGTTCGGCGCGAACTCGGGGAGACAGAAAGTGTACAAGACGACGTTCTCACACGTCGATATCGACCTCTCCGACGACGGCTTCGAGGTCGCCTCGCACGACCAGAACGGGAGCTCGTACCACCTCATGCGGCTCCTCTCGGAGATGCCGTTCGAACACGTCCGAACCGACGCGACCAACCGCGAACTCACGGTGCAGATCGGACTCACCGACGAGATGTTCGAGCAGTTCGTCGAAATCTGGGGACAGAACTGCCAATAACGCCGTACAGCCCGCACAGACGGAAGAAACCAGTATGTACTGCTGTTTATGACATGGATAACAAATACCCAGTACGTTGAACGGTCTATCAGAATGTACAGATGCATTACTTGAGTGGATTCCAACGAGACTTGTTGTACGTCATCGGCGGATACGACAGACCGTCCGGACAGCAGGTGAAAGACGAACTCGAGCAGTACTACGACACAGAGATAAACCACGGACGGCTGTACCCCAATCTGGACACGCTGGTGAACAAGGATCTCGTGGAGAAGGGACAGCTCGACAGGCGGACGAACTACTACGCGCTCACGGAACGCGGCGAGGAAGCGATGCGGAAGCGCCGAGAGTGGGAAGCACAGTACTTCAGCTTCCAGTAGCGCGTGAACGCGCGATCTCGACGGTCGAAGGTAACCGCGGCATAACAAAACCCGACGCGAGCCTCTGTTCGGTTGCTTAGCTATGAACACGGGACGTCGGATATATCACGGGCAACATGAAATCAGAAACTGAGACGAAGACACGGCTCTCTACTGAACAGCTCCTTCCGACGGATATAGTCGCAGCACTGTTACTCGCCGCCGCCGGCGTACTGGCTGCACTATTTGTACCCCGGTCCGCGGGCCTGATTCGGTTCGTCTTCGGGCTCCCGCTACTCCTGTTCCTCCCGGGGTACGCGTTGCTGGCGACGCTGTTCCCGCGAGAGCCCACGGAACGAAACACAGGTCAGTGGTCGGACGTCAGAGAACCGCTCGTCCACGGCATCACCGGCGGGGAACGGCTCGCGCTTTCGTTCGGGATGAGTCTGGTCATCGCTCCGCTGCTCATCCTCGGCCTCGGGGCATCGGTCTGGGGCATCACACTCGAGTCCGTTCTCGGCGCGTTCGGCATCTTCGTGACGCTATTCTCGCTCATTGGTGTCGTCAGACGGTACCGACTTCCCTTCGAGGAACGGTACAACCCCTCTTTCACCGTCGGGTACACGAACTACCAGCGTCGACTCTCGAACGGCGGAACCGCCGTCACGGTGGTCAACGTCCTGCTCGTCGTCGGCGTCATCGCCGCCGCGAGCAGTATGGCGTTCGCGCTGGCGGCACCTCCTGGCGGCGGAGATTTCACCGACTTCTCGCTGCTCACCCAGAACGAGAACGGTACGTTCTCCTCCGCGGGCTTCCCGTCGGAGGTGTCGCAGGGGACGTCGATTCCGATGGCGACGGGTATCGAGAACCACGAAGGCGAGGAGACCAACTACTCCGTCGTCGTCCAACTGCAGCGGGTGGACGGCGAACAGGTCGTCGAGCGACAGGAACTTACCCGCTTCTCGCGTACCGTCGGCGACGAAGGGACGTGGCGACACAAACACTCCATCGCTCCCTCAATGACCGGAGAGGATCTCCGCGTCCAGTATCTCCTGTACGAAGGGTCGCCGCCCGCAGACCCCCGCACACAGAACGCCGACGACAGCCTCCACATATGGATTACCGTAACCGAACCCTGACCGACAGCCCGACGACAGCATACGTGTATCCGCTCTCACCCGGCACTCGCGGACCTGCTCTCACCACCCGTCACCGCACGCACGCGGAGTGCAGAGGCGGTGAGAGATAACATGTGGCCGTGGGAGCATCTCGCGTTCGGATACATCCTCTACTCGCTCGCCCACCGCATCGTCATGCGTCGAGGCGTCAGCACCCCTGCCGCCCTCACCGTCGCGTTCGCGACGCAGTTACCCGATCTCATCGACAAGCCGCTGGCGTGGACCTTCGAGCTTCTCCCTAGCGGCGTCTCGTTGGCTCACTCGGCGTTCTTCGTTCCGCCGGCTACGATAGTGGCGTACCTCGTCGGTCGACTGACCGGGTTCAGACGACTCTGGATTCCGTTCGCCGTCGCCTACGTCTCACACCTGTTCGGCGACGGTATCTCCGGAATCGCTTACGGCGACAACCCGTCGTTCTCCTTTCTCCTCTGGCCGCTGTACGAGACGTCCTCGCCGTCGCGAGCGGGGCTGTTCAGTAACTTCTTCTACTACTTCGGCAACTACCTGGAGACACTCGCCAGTCCCGAGGGGATGATCTACGTCTTCCTCGAACTGGGACTGCTTGGAACGGCGTTTCTGCTCTGGCTGTGGGACGGGAAACCCGGATTACCGCGAGTCCGACTCGGTTCGTCGTCGCCGTACCGGGACCGATAACATCCCGTTCGTCTGTGAGTAGACGTTCCGAAACATCGCCTCGACGCTTCCGAGGACCGGGAGCGGGTCGTCCATCGAGAGGACGTCGTAGCCGGTCCGGTCGGCGGTGTCGGAGACGAACTCGGCCATCCCGGCGAGTCGGTTCTCGGTCTTCGAGACCCGCATCATATCGCCGAAAAACCACCGCATTCGCACACCCGAGTCGTACGTCAGCGTCGGTTCAGCGTCGCCGAAACAGGCCGTCCGATACAGCAGATACGGAACGTCGACACCCGCTTTGACTGTGAGCGCCAGACTCCCCCAGAGACGGGGGTTTATCTCCATCAGTTTCGCCTCGCCGGTCCGCGCGTCGATTCGAAACTCGACCATCGCGACGCCCCGCCAGTCCAACTCTTCCAGTAGACGTCTGGCGGTTCGTCGCAGCTCCGGATCGTCGACGGTCTCGCGGTACGTGCTCGCACCACCGTCGTCGTGACTCGAACGAAGCCGATGCTGTATCGTCAACCCGAGTAGCGACCCTTCGCAGTCGTACACCGTGTAGACGCCGCGTTCGCCGCCGTCCGGAACGTACTCCTGCACTAGCGGCGGACCGTCGTCGGTACGAGCCGCCTCGAACGCGCTTACGAACACCGCTCTATCGTCACACACGTACACGCCGGTCCGGGAGGAGCCTCGACGGGCTTTGACGACGAGCGGCTTTCCGAGTTCTCGGACGGCTCGGTCGTAGTCGGCCGTCTCGAGAAACAGCGTCTCCGGACACGCCACGTCCGCTCGTCGAGCCGCGCGAATCGTCTGGGACTTGTCGAGTCCGACGAGTAGCCGGTCGTACGGGAGAAACGGCACGACTGTGTGCGGGTCGAACCGTTCCCGCGCTTCGGTCACGGGTCGAACCGTCGCCTCCGCGACGGGGAGAACCATCCCGTAGTCGCCGTCTCTGAGTTCGGCTTCGAGCCACGAGAGAAACGCTTCCCGGTGTTCGTTGGGTGACGGATACGTTCGTGCCCCGTTCGCGTACCGCGAGAGCGACCCCGCAGACCGGGGGGTCGGACTGGCGGCGATCACCTCGACGCCCTGTCGTCCGAGACTCCGAATCGCCGTGAGCGCGTATCGGCAGTGGGAGTCGAGAACGAGAACCGAGTTAGACGTCTCTCGTGGTGTTTCTCTCGGCTGTTCGATGCTCTGTGATAACTCGTCCGTGGGGTGCTCTTTTCCGTCGGAAAATTGCCCGTGGTGATCGGTGGTCACAACTTGTTGCCTCAGGGAGTGATTGGCATTCGAGGTGGTCGCTCAAGGGCGTATCGGGCGACGACGATGCCGAGAACGGCCGCGCTGACGACCGCGAGTGTCCACGAGAGAGAGAGCCCGTCGAACGGTGCAATGTGCAGCGCTTGTAGAAGTAACAGACCGGCTCCGAGAACGCTCGTGAGTATGTAACCGACGTGCCACGGTCGGTCGCTTCCAGTACTGTGCCCGAGATATCGCTCGACGTTGCTGCTCGGTCGAAGCGAGATGACGTTGTCAGTACGGTCCCACTCGACGATGCCCCGCTCTTCGAGCATCGGGAGATGCGTCTGGTACAACGAGATGTAGACGCGTCGTCGCTCGGCGCGGGCGAGGTCGTCGGGTTGCTTGCCGTTCTCGGCGGCGGCGACGTAGTCGACGAGAGGACTCAACCGCGAGACGCCGTCGCTCGCCTGGAGATGACGGATGATACCGAGTCGGCGCTGGTTGCAGAGCGTATCGAACAGTTCGCCCTGCGTGAGGCCACCGGACGGTGCGCTAGTCATCCCTCGCATGAGGCCATGAGTTCGCTCCGTCTACGGTTCGACTGAA
Organism: Haloprofundus halobius; assembly: GCF_020097835.1. Lineage (GTDB taxonomy): Archaea > Halobacteriota > Halobacteria > Halobacteriales > Haloferacaceae > Haloprofundus > Haloprofundus halobius. Next base: position 32,846 of record NZ_CP083670.1, on the reverse strand, counting down.
CTGCCAGTACATGTCTTACCCATCCATCCTATCGACACTTTACTATCCGCTGGCTAACGCGGGACCGTCGCTCGCTTGTCTCACATTGTAATTCGGTTGGGACTCCATTCGTTTCGCGCTCGAAATTAAATTTCGATACTCGATATACTGAAAATTGGTAAACTGGCTCATACTCTGGCATCAGGCTGTGAATAACAAAGCTACGACACCAACTGGTCTGGATTGCAACTGTACGGACTGGGGGGCGGACGCCCGGTCGAGATTCCACTACGTCATTCATGACACAAAGAGACAAACACGGCGAAACGGAGGAGACGGGCCATCGCGGGGCCGGAGAGTCACCTACCGAACTCGGGTCGGACGTAGCTGTCCACGAGACCGCAGTTCTGGGTCACTCACACGGTGACGCGTCCGAACCCACGGTGTTGGGCGACAGTGCGACCGTACGTGCGGGTACCATCATCTACCGAGACGTCGTCGCCGGCGACGGCCTGAACACGGGTCACAACGCGCTGATTCGCGAGTTCACGACGCTCGGAGACGACGTACTCGTGGGTACGAACACGGTCATCGACGGACAGACGGAGATCGGCTCGAACGTGAGCCTCCAGACGAACGTGTACATCCCGACCGGGACCACCATCGGCGACCGCGTCTTCGTCGGTCCCGCAGCAACGCTGACGAACGACCCTTATCCGATCCGCACCGACGTCGACCTCGTCGGCCCGACGCTGGAAGACGACGTCTCCATCGGTGCGAACGCGACGGTTCTCCCCGGCGTCACGGTCGGAGAAGGGGCGTTCGTCGCCGCGGGAGCGGTGGTAACGGAGGACGTCCCGCCGCGGACGCTCGCAGTAGGTACACCCGCGAAACACCGGGCCCTGCCGGAGAAGCTTCAGGGAGGTAACTTACTCGAATGATTTCAATCGCTAACCCCGAACTCGGCCCCGAGGAACAGCAACGCGTCGCAGACATCATCGAAAGCGGATATCTCGCGGACGGCCCCGAGGTGCGCGCATTCGAGGAGGAGTTCGCCGCCTACTGCGAGGCCGACCACGGCGTCGCCACCTCCAACGGCACGACCGCCCTCCACGCCGCCTTCGAGGCGCTGGACATCGGTCCCGGAGACCGCGTCGCGACGACGCCGTTCTCCTTCATCGCGAGCGCGAACACGATCCGTCTCGCCGGCGCTGAGCCGGTGTTTCTGGACATCGACCCCGAGACGTACAACCTCGACCCGGACGAACTGGAGGCGGCGCTGCGAGACGGCGAACAGATAGATGCCGTGCTCGCGGTTCACCTCTACGGCCTCCCAGCGGAGATGCCGCGGTTCGTCGAACTCGCCGACGAGTACGGCTTCGAGCTCGTCGAGGACGCCGCGCAGGCGCACGGCGCGCGAATCGACGGGCGACCGGTCGGCACCTTCGGCGACGCCGCCTGTTTCTCCTTCTACCCGACGAAGAACATGACGACGGGCGAAGGCGGCATGGTGGTCACGAACCGCCGCGACGTCGCGGAGGGTGTCGCCGAGTACATCAACCACGGACGCGCGGACGCCTACGGCGGGAGCTCCACCTACGAACACGTCTCCGTCGGCCACAACTTCCGGCTGACGAGCCTCGGCGCGGCTATCGGCCTCGCACAGTTGGAGAAGCTACCGCGGTTCATCGACGCGCGTCAGCAGAACGCCGCTCGTCTGAACGAGTTGCTCGAAGACTCGTCGGTGACGACCCCGTACACGCCCGAGGGCTACGACCACGCCTTCCACCAGTACACGGTCAGAACCGACGACCGAGACGGTCTGCAGGAGACGCTCGCCGACCACGATGTCGGCTCCGGCGTCTACTACCCCGTCCCGATTCACCAGCAGAAACCGTACGCGGACCTCGGTCACACGGCACCGAACGCGGAGACGGCCGCCACGGAGGCACTCTCGCTGCCGGTCCACCCGGCGCTGGCGGCTGACGACCTGGAGGTCATCGCCGACGCTGTCCTCGCCCACGGCGAGGAGGTGGTCGCATGACCCCCAAAGTCGGCGTCATCGGCGTCGGTCACATGGGGCAGAACCACGTGCGCGTCTACAGCGAGATGCCCAGCGTCGACCTCGTCGGCGTCTTCGACGCGGACGAGGAGCAGGCCGAGAGCATCGCTACCGAGTACGACACGACGGCGTACTCGATGGAGAGCCTGCTCGACACCGTCGACATGGTCTCTATTGCAGTTCCGACGCGTTTCCACGCGTCGATCGCCCGTGACTGCATCGACGCCGGCGTCGACCTCCTCGTCGAGAAACCGTTCGTCGACGACCTCGAAGTGGGTCGAGAGCTCGTCCGCCGCGCCGACGAGGCCGGTGTGACGCTGCAGGTCGGCCACATCGAGCGCTTCAACCCCGCTATCACGGCGCTCGACGACGTCGTCGCCGACCTCGACATCATCGCCGTCGAGGCGCACCGCCTCGGCCCGCCGATAAACCGAGACCTCGGCGACAGCGTCGTGATGGATCTGATGATCCACGACGTGGATATCGTTCTCTCGCTCGTCGACGCGGAGGTCGAGTCGGTCTCCGCTATCGGCACGCGCGACACGCAGTACGCCGACGCCCAGATTCGGTTCGACGACGGGACGGTCGTCTCGCTGACGGCCAGTCGGCTCACGCAGCGTAAAGTCCGGACGCTCAGCGTCACCGCCGACGAGTGCCGTGTCGACGTCGACTACATCAGCCAGTCAGTCGATATCCACCGCAACTCGCTGCCGGAGTACATCAAGCAGAACGGTGAACTGCGCTACCGCCACGAGAGCATCGTCGAACAGCCCATGGTCGAGAAGAACGAACCGCTGCGCGACGAACTGACGGCGTTCGTGCAGGCGTCGACCGAGAACACGACGCCGCGCGTGACCGGCGAAGACGCGCTCCGTGCCATCGAGGTGACCCGGAAAATCGACGAACTGGCCTCCAAATCCGAACGTCGTGAGGTGATTCAATGAGTAGCATTCCGCGAGGTATCGGCCTGTACGGGTCAGAGTACTCGACGCAAGCACAGCGCATTGGGCTCACGAGCGGGGCAGTTCCCATCGCTATCTACGGTCTCGGCAAGATGGGGCTCCCGCTGGCGGGCGTCTACGCCGAGATGAGCGGCAACGTCACCGGCGTCGACATCGACGAGGACGTCGTCCGAACGATCAACCGCGGCGAGTCCCATATCGACGGCGAACCGGGACTCTCCGAACTCGTCGCCGAGCAGGTCGAACGCGACCGGTTCGAGGCAAGTTCCGACGCCCAGGAGACTGCGAGAGAGTCGTCGGTCCACGTCGTCATCGTGCCGACGCTCGTCAGCGACGACGAGGCCGACTTGGGGGCGCTCGAGTCGGTCTGCACCGACATCGGGACCGGCCTCGACCCCGGCGACCTCGTCATCGTGGAGTGTACGGTCCCGCCGCGTACGTGCGAGGAGGTCGTCATGCCGATTCTCGAACGCGAGAGCGGCCTCTCGCGCGGCGAGTTCGGACTCGCCTTCTGTCCGGAGCGCACCTCCAGCGGGAAGGCGCTGTACAAACTCCGCGAGGCGCATCCGAAGATCGTCGGCGGCATCGACGACGAGAGCACGCGCATCGCGGAGATGATCTACGGCGAGATCACGAACAACGACGTCATCCCGGTTTCGGACGCGACCACCGCGGAAGCGGTCAAGGTGTTCGAGGGGCTCTACCGCGACGTGAACATCGCGCTGGCGAACGAACTCGCGCGGGTCACCGACAGCCTCGGCATCGACACGACCGAAGCGATAGAGGCCGCGAACACGCAGTCGTTCTGTAACATCCACACGCCCGGAATCGGCGTCGGCGGCCACTGCATTCCGTACTACCCGTACTTCCTGATGCAGCAGGTCCCCGAGGAGACGCCGCTCATCCAGACGGCTCGCGACGTGAACGATTCGATGCCCGGGTTCGGCGTCGAGAAGCTCCTCGACGGGCTCTCACGCCGCCACACCGACATCGAGGGAGCGAAAGTGCTCGTCCTCGGCGTCACCTACCGCGCAGGCGTCGCCGAGACGCGCGCGACGCCCGCCGCACCGCTCATCGAGGAACTTCGCAGACTCGGGGCGGACGTGTACGCGACCGACCCCCTCGTCGACGTCTCCGAGTTCGGGGCGACGCCGGTCGACCTCGACGAGGTGACGGACGACGACTACGACGCGGCCGTCCTCGTCACCGCTCACGAGCAGTTCCGAGAGATCGACTGGAACGAGTTCGCGGACATGATCGTCGTCGACGGCCGTCAGGCGCTCGACCTCTCCGACACCGACCACTACGTTTACACGATCGGCGTCGGTCCCGGCGAGATGCGAACGAAGGAGCGCGTCGAGCAGTAGTTCGACGCGAACGAGATACACGACATGATACCCGGATACGATTTCGCGCTCGGACTGACCCACGACGTAGATAGACCGCACCAGAGTCCGATTCACGCGGTGTACTACGCACTTCGAGAGCGAAATCCCAGCCGTCTCCGGGGACTTCGGCCGGGCGCGAATCCCTACTGGCTGTTCGACGACATCATGGAGCTCGAAGACGAACTCGGCGTTCGGTCTTCGTTCTACTTTCTGCAGGAGCAGTCGATGCTTCAGCGACCGCTTGACGAGTGGCGCGACAAAAGTCACTGGGTCGAACACATCGGACGGTACGACATCGAGGCACCGGACATCCACGACCTCATCCGTCGCCTCAACGACGGTGGGTGGGAAGTGGGGCTCCACGGGTCGTACAGTTCCTACGACAAACCAGAACTGCTCACCGAACAGAAAGCCACGCTCGAACGCATCCTCGGCGACACCGTCGTCGGTGGGAGACAACACTGTCTCAACATGACCGTCCCCGACACGTGGCGACACCACGCCGACCTCGGACTCCGATACGACTCGTCGCTCGGATCGAGTTCGACGTACGGCTTCGAGCACGGGTACGACCCGATTCGGCCGTTCGACGACGAGTTCGTCGTCTTCCCGCTCACCGTCATGGAGCGGACGCTTCCGAACGTCTCCGAGGACATCGACGAGGCGTGGGCCGAGTGCGAGCGGCTGCTCCAGGAGGCGGCGGAGAACGAGGCGGTGATGACCGTGCTGTGGCATCCGACCTACTACGACGAGGAAGAACGTCCAGGCTACCGCCGACTCTACCGACGGCTCATCGAGCGAGCGCAGGAACTCGGCGGCTACGTCGGTCCGCTCGCCGAGATATACCAATCGCTCGAACATCCCGCCACCGTCGACGCCGAACGGTAACGCTTCTCTCCGCGGTGCGTTAGTAGACGGTGACAATCACCGTACTGCGTCGGGGTATGCGGCGGATAACAAAGTGCTGAACGCCTGTTTTCGTGGTCAGCAATGAGAGTTGAACGGCTCGACTTGACAGCGTGGGCTAACGCGCTGCCGTCCTCTGGTTTCGAGGTCTTCCACACGCCGGAAGCGTTGAAAGTCCTCCGCGAGCACGCACCCGGCGAACTTCGGCTCTACGGGGGGTTCAAAGGAGAGCAAGCGATAGCGCTTCTCCCCCTCGTCGTCCGGCGTCGTTCAGTCGGTACTGCCGTGTTCTCGCCGCCGCCCTCGATGGGCGTTCCCCGACTCGGTCCGATCATGATGTCGCCGAGTCCGAAACGTCGCAAGCGCGAACGCGTCAACCGCGAGTTCACCAAGGAGGTGCTCGACGACCTGGATCTCGATGCGTCTCTCAGTCTCTTTCGGATGGTCTGCGGCACCGACTACCCCGACCCACGGCCGTACTCGTGGAACGAGATGCGCGTCAACCCGTACTTCACGTACGTGCTCGACACGGAGGGGACGAGCACCGACGACTTGCTGAGTTCGTTCAGCAAGAGTCTCCGACGTGAAATCCGCGACGCTGAGGACACCGACGTGACCGTCGAAGCGGTGCCCGCGTCGGAAGGCGCGAAGCTCGTCTACGAGGACGCGAAGTCCCGCTACGAAGAACAGGGAGAAACGTACCAGCTGTCGTGGCCGTACGTTCGGGACCTGACGAACGCCCTCTCGGAGACCGGTCGCTGCCGAGTGTATCTCGCACGCGCGCCGGACGGCGAGTATCTCAGCGGTATCACCGCGCTCTACTCGAACGATATGGCGTACTTTTGGCAGGGAGGGACGGTCAGCGACTACGACGGAACGACGATCAACAGCCTCATCCACTGGCGTATCATCCAAGACATCGCCGACGGCGAGGCCCCTATCGACTCCGTCACGTCGTACGACTTGATGGGTGCGAACACCGAGCGACTCTGCCGCTACAAGGCGAAGTTCGGGGCCGAACTCGTCCCGTACTACACCGTCGAGTCGTCGGGTGTGGGCATGGATATGGCGAAGAAAGCATACAGTTTCATCAACGGATGAGAGTCTCTAACTGGTGCGATTTACGGTCGAACGACACAGAACTGACTGATAGGATACGAATGGAGTACAACTGATGGCCGACTCGGGTGACGAACTGAAGACGCTCCTGTCGAGTGCGACGCTCGTCATCGTCGGCGGCCTCATCGGCTCGGCGGGGAAGCTGTTCGAACGAATCATCGTCGGTCGAGCGCTCGCGCCCGACGCCTACGGCGAGATGAACATCGGGTTCGCCGTGATGACGTTCGTGACGACGCTCTCGCTCGTCGGCTTCACGCAGGCGATTCCGCGGTACCTCTCGCGGTACGACGACGACGTGGACCGGCGGGGACTGTGGGCCGGCGGAATGATGCTGACGGGAGCGATCGCTATCGTCGCGACTGTCGTCGTGGTGTTCTTCGCCGAACCCATCGCGGCGGCCCTGTTCGATAGCGGAGACCAGGCCGTGAGGCTGCTTCGCGTGTTCGCGCTGACCGCCCCGTTCGTCGTCGGCATGCAGGTCGCTGTCGGTGCGATTCGCGGCTACGAGAATACCATCTACAAGACGTACGTTCAGGACTTCACGTACCCGCTGACGCGACTCATCCTCATCGGGATCTTCCTGTTCGGGTTGAACATGGGTCTCCTATCGGTCGGGTACGCGTACATAGTCTCCGCCGTCCTCGCGTTCGTGGTCGCGCACGTTCTCCTTCGCCGGTTGATTCCGCTCCGCGGCGCGTTTCGGATGCACAACAGGGAGATGCTGACGTTCTCGGCCCCACTCATCGTCTCGACGGTGATGTCGGTGCTCGTCATCCAGACGGACACCGTCATGCTGGGATATTTCACGACCTCGTTCCAGACGGGCCAGTACGGGGCCGCGTACACGCTCGCGTCGGGGATGTTGGTCGCGCTCTCGGCGTTCGGGTTCATCATGCTCCCGATGGCGTCGCGCCTCGACGCCGACGGGAAGCACGGGGAGATAGATCTCATCTACAGCACGACGACGAAGTGGGTGTACATCCTCACGTTCCCGGGGTTCCTGACGTTTGTCATCTTCCCAGGTGATGTCCTGCAAATCATCTTCAACGCCGAGTATCTCCCGGCAGCGCAGGTGCTGCCGATTCTCGCGTTCGGCTTCTTCACCAGCGCGATGGTGGGTCGGAACCGCGAGACGCTGTCGGCGCTCGGCGAGACGAAGTTCATCCTCGTCTCGAACGTGGCGGCGTTCATGGTGAACTTCCTGCTCAACCTCTACATGATTCCGCGGTACGGCTTCGTCGGTGCCGGCATCACCTCCGCGATCTCGCTCGTCGTGCTGAACGGGATCGTCGTCATCGTCCTGAAGCAGAAGTTCGGCATCACGCCCTCGTCTCCGGAGAACGTCCGGACGTTCGTCTTCCTGCCGCTGGTGTTGATGCCGGTGGGGTACGTTCTCAGAGAGTACGCCGGATTATCGCTATCGGCGGTGACGCTGCTTCCGTTCCTCATCGTCGTCGGACTGCTCGGCATCGGCGTCGTCATCGTCGGCGGGGCACTCCAGGAGGAGGACATGTTCGTCATCGAGTTCGTCGAGGACCGCCTCGGTCGACAGATCCCGTTCGTCCGTCGGTACTTCCCCTCGTAGCGACGCTCACCGGACGCCCGGTTTCTCGTCGACACCGGAGGACAGTCGATACTCGGCGGTCTGTCGACACAGTACGGCTCGGTCGATACTCGATGGTTCTCCCGCTACGTCTCCGGGGGCCGTCAGGGTTCGACTTCGGCGAGTCACTCCGGGATATCACCGACGCGCGTCGCGTCGTCGGTTCACGTCTCGACCGCTCGATATCGAGTCGTACGCGGGTCGACGAGCAGTACACTACGCACGGTAGTGCGGCGATGTGCTGCGGCGACGCCGATGGGACGTGTCGATACCTTCCCGACGGTTGCACGACCTCTACTCGTTCCGTCGAGAACGTGTCGTCGGTCGCTTGCGTCCGCGGAGATAACTGAGTTTCCGGGACCCGGACGCTGAACGGACGTGTGTCCTGAAGAGAAGTGGCGGCGGCAGTAGTCGTCTCGAACGAAGAAACGCGGGACGAGGTAGTTAGTCGAACTCGTGGGGGTCGTGGACGATGACCTGCAGGTCGTCGTTCTCCTTGAAGTCGAACACCATCGCGAACAGCATGAACAGCCATCCGAGGAAGAACAGCAGCACGGAAGGCATGCTGTCTTCGTGCTTGATCAGCCTCCGGACCGCGGACCCGGCTCCGAGCACCGACGCGGCCGCACCGAAGTAGTAGAAGAACGGCAACGGGTGGAAATCCTTCACGAGGTACTTCGCGCGGAGTCGCCACAGGAAGTCGCGCAGTAGCAGCGCCGACGCCTTCGGGATGAACTCCTGGTACTTGATGTGACTGACCTCGTCTTTGTACACCGCCCGACGGGAGACGTCGGCGACGACCATCCCGTGGACGTTGAGGCGGACGAGCAGGTCGTTCGCGAAGCCGTAATCCTCGTACAGCGCGTCGAGGTCGATCTCGTCGAGCGCGGCGTAGGAGATGGCCGTCGACCCGTTCTGCGGGTCCATCAGCTTCCAGTAACCGCTCGCGATCTTCGTCAGAAGCGAGAGCATGAAGTTGCCCACCTGCCGGAACTTCGGCATGTCCTTCCGCGCCCGTCCGCGCAGACGGTTGCCCTTCGAGTAGTCGGCGTCGCCGAGGGCGACGGGACGGATGATGCGCTCGACGATGTCGGGTTCGGTCTGACCGTCACCGCTGATGACGGTCGTCACGTCGACGTGGTCGGTCAGCGCGTGCTGGTAGCCGGTCTTGATGGCTCCGCCGACCCCGCGGTTGACCTCGTGCTGGATGGGGACGACGCGGCGGTCGAAGCCGATGCCGCCGTCCGGTCGTGGCGTGGGTGCTTCCCAGCTCTCGTTGACTGCGTCGGCGGCGCGGCAGATCGCGCCCCAGGTGTCGTCGCTGGAGCCGTCGTCGATGACGTACGCCCTGTCGACGAACTCGGGGAGCGTCTCGATGACCTCCCCGATGAACTTCTCCTCGTTGTACGCCGGTATCACGGCGCCGATTGTCTTTCCTTCGTACATCTTAGAGCGGAGTTGCGTCGGTCTGGGTGGCGGCCTGTCTCTCGCGGTAGCGGGTCAGCGAGGCGTTGTGGCTGACCGAACGGGGATCGGTCACGACGTCGACGATGAGTTCGGTGAGGTTCACCCGCTCCTCCATGAACGTCCGACGACGCTCCTGCCAGAGTTCGGGGACGCTCTCGTCGGCGAGCAGTTCGTCCGCCCGTTCGACGACGGCGTCGAACTCGGTGATGTTGTCGATGAGGCCGTGCCGTTCGAGTTCGGCGAACTCCCCGAACTCCTGGTCGACGAAGGCGCTCGACCGAATCGCGGGTGTCCCGAGGAGCGATGCCTCGGTGACCATCGTCCCCGTGTCGGCGATGAGCAGCGACGCCTCCGCGAGCGCGTCGTGCATCCGACCGGGGTGGATGTCGTACGGTCGCGCCGGGAGGTCGTCGAACTCCATGTCGTCGCCCTCGTCGGAGACGAGCACCGTCGCCTGTTCGGAGAGGTGTTCGACGAGTTCACGGCGGTCTTCGAGCGAGAACCCCTTCTTGCCGGCGTCGTGCATCGCGTCGAACGAGTTGAAGCGAAGCATGACGAAGCGCTCGTCGGGGCCGACGCCGAGCTCCTCGCGGACGCTTGGATCCGACTCGAACACGTCGGGGTGGAGGTACGCACACTCCTTCAGTCCCGGGAACGTGTAGTGATTCGGACCGAGGTCGAGGCCGTAGACGTCCGGCGTGAGAACGACGTCGGCGAATTTGCTGGCGAGTTTCGGCAGCAGCGTCCCGGGAGCGGAGTCGCGGAGGAGAATCGTCTCCGCCCGGAGGAGAGTTCCCGCGTAGGCGGTGTACGCTCCGAGACCGACGACGACGTCGGGATCGAACCGCTTGGCCGAGACCGGAATCTTGAGCAGTTGCGTCGCCAGTTCGCGAGCCATCCCGGTGTTCGAGTACGCCGCCGTATCGTGGTGGCCGTATATCTCGAACGGGAGGTCGTAGTACTCGAGGAGGTCCTTGGTGCACGTGTAGTCGCGCGCAAGGATGTGGACGTCGTGTCCACGGTCCTCCAGTCGCCGGACCACGTTCTTGTAAACGTGTACGTGGGCCGGAGTGTTCGTGAATATTAGATACCTCATCCCGCTCGTAGAATACTCTCATCCGGCCTTTGTTATGGCCCGACTACCGGAATGGACGCGTCGAACTCGGCTCCGTCTGCCGGTTTCGTGGGATTGGCAACACTCGCCACAGTCTATCAATCAGGGGGAGGATAACAAAGGCCGACTAGAGATTACACTCGGTCAGTAGCACCTCGTCGTATGCACGTTCTCAACTTGACTACCAACGCCGACGCAAGATTCTATCAACTACAGGTTCGGGCGCTCGAAGCGCACGACGTGAGCTGTACGACCCTCTCCGTTCCGGGCAAACACCGAGCCGGGTCTCCGCGGACGGCGACGGATTATCTGCGATTCTTCCCGCAGGTCATCCGTCAGTCGCTCGGGTCGTACGACCTGATACACGCGAACTACGGTCTCACCGCGCCGATGGCGCTCTCGCAGCCCAGACTGCCGGTCGTGCTCTCGCTTTGGGGGTCGGACCTCGAAGGATCGTACAGGCCGGTGAGCAAGGCGTCAGCCCGCTTCTGTGACGCGGTCATCGTGATGTCCGAGGAGATGAAGCGGTCGCTCGGGCAGGAGTGTTCGGTCATCCCCCACGGTGTCGACCTGGAGCGGTTCAGCCCAACGCCGCAGACAGAGGCGCGGGACGAACTGGATTGGGATGACGACTCCTACCACGTTCTGTTCCCCTACTCGCCGGAGCGGACGGTGAAAGATTACCCGCGGGCCGAACGCGTCGTCGAGGCCGCCCGAGAACGGCTGTCGAAACCGGTCGAACTCCACACGATAAGCGGTCTCCCGCACCCTCGCGTTGCGGTGTACATGAACGCCTCCGACTCGTTGTTGCTCACGTCGAAGCGAGAGGGGTCGCCGAACGTCGTCAAGGAGTCGCTGGCCTGCAACCTTCCGGTCGTCGCGACGCGCGTCGGCGACGTTCCGGAGCGACTCGCCGAAGTCGAGCCCTCCGCAGTCTGCGACTGCGACGAGGAACTCGTCGAGAATCTGATTCGGGTGCTCGAACGGGGCGGGCGGTCGAACGGACGTGAGGAAGCCAAACGCATCGGCATCGAACAGATGGCCGACCACATCTACGACGTCTACGAGGACGTGCTGGCGCAGTAACGGTCGAAGTGTCGGACTAAGTCAGACCGCCGACGGTGTTACTGGGTGACGTATTTCTGGATGGCGGTGATTAACTTTGCTACCGGATAGTGTACCGACGGAGGATGCCAGGGCTTACTGTCGTCCGCGGAACGGACGAACTCGACGACGCCTCCCTCTCGAAGTCGCTCGAGAACGTCCGTTTTCTGGATTGGTACGAAGTACACGAAGACTTCCACGCATCGAGCACGTACGTCGGTCACGTGGGATACGAAGAGTATCCCGTCGAGACCGTCGAGTTTGACGGCGGTCTCGCCGTTCTCGAAGGATATCTCTACGACGTGGAGGACACGGCGGAAGAGGTTCGGAAGGTCGCCGAGTGGATGCAGGAGGGGGACTCGGCTAACCTCGAACGCTGGCTCGAATCGCGTGACGGCGACTTCGTCGTTCTCACCGTCGACGAGTCGAACGGCGACGTTCGAGCGCTGACGGACGTTCTCGCTCGGCTTCCGACCTACTACGCTACCATCGGCGACACCGTCGTCGTCTCCAGGGAACTGAAGTTTGTTCGTTCCGTCGCCCGCGAACTGAACGAGCCGACGAATCTCGACCGGATCGGAGCGGCGCAGATGCTTCTGTTCGGCTACACGCTCGGAACGCGGACGCTCTACTCGGACGTGGAGCGGATTTCGCCGGGATCGATGCTCACGGTCGACGACCGCGGAGCATCGACGCGGCGGGTACACGAGTACGACTTCGACAGCTACGACTACGCGGACCGAAGCATCGAGGAGAACGCCGAAGCGCTCGCGGAACTGTTCATCGAGGCCTGCGAGCGCCGCGGGCGTATCGCCGACCAGCACATCATCTCGCTCAGCGGCGGTCTCGACTCCCGCGCCGTCGCGGCGGGATACTCGCGTGCGGGCGTTCCCACGACCGCGGCGACGTTCACCGTCGGCGACGGCGACAGCGAGGAGGGGAACGTCGCCGAAATCGTCGCCGACGAGTTAGACATCCCGTGGCAACTGTACGCCGTTCCGCGCAGCGACCGTGCGACGTCGCTGCTGTTGGAGACGAAGCAGGGGATGAATTACCTCGGGATGTCGTTCATCTACGAGTTCTTCGAGCGGCTCCGCGAGGACGTCGGACCCGCCTCCTACGTCACCGGTGACGGCGGGGACAAGGTGTTAGAGAACCTGATGCCGGGGAACGACCCGTCCTCGGAAGCCGAACTCGTCGAGGAGATCGTCGATTCGAACAGCATCTTCTCGCTCGAAACCGCCGCCGAGATGACGGGCGTGTCGACGGAGGAACTCCGAAACAGCGTCCGCGACCGAGTGCGGTCGTACCCCGAATCGGACCTCTCGAACCGGTACGTCCACTACCTGCTCCGCGAGCGGGGGATGAACTGGCTCACGCACGGCGAGGACAGGAACCGCTACTACTACCCGAGCGTCGCGCCGTTTTACGCCCGTCCGGTGTACGAGTACGCGATGAACTGCCCCGCAGAGCAGAAGCGCGGGCGCAAACTCTACCGCGCGTTCCTCGAAGCGCTCTCTCCAGCGATGGTCGACATCCGAAACGCCAACTTCGGAGCCCCCATCAACTCGACCGAGTACGCCCTAAAGAAGCGGTTCTACGAGGAACTCGGGCGCGTCCCCACCGTGAAAAAGACCATCGTCAGCCTCGTCAAGCGCGAGTTCGGACAGAGCCACCCCGAGATAACGGGACCGATAAACGAACTCCTCCGTGACGACGCGAGCGGTCTGGATCCGGGTGTGGTCTCGGAGATCATCGGCGACGGTCGCTCGTACTCGAAGTCCGAACTCTCGCACCTGTACACCGTCGTCGCGGCGGACGCCGGTCGAATCGCTTGAGAGGTCGAACGGAGAAGAGGCCGCTGAACGAACGTCGAAACGGACGAAGCGAGATTACCGCTGGATCGGGCGGGCGGGCGTTCCGACGACAGTTGTTCCCGGTTCGACGTCGTCGAGCACCGTCGACCCCATTCCCAGTTCCGCGTCGTCACCGACCTGGAGGTGTCCGCCGACGGAGACGTGGGGCTGGACGACGACACGGTCGCCGATCTCTGTACTTCCCGAGACACCGACGCCGTAGGCCATCGAGACGTTCTCTCCGACGACGACCTGGTGAGCGATGTGGACCTGCGCGCTCAACACCGACCCGTCGCCGATGACTGTCTCGGAGAACGCGGCGCGGTCGATGCTGCTGTTCGCGCCGATTTCGACGTTGTCGCCGAGGACGACTTCCCCGAGATGTGGCTGTCGAAGCGGGCGCTCGTCTTTGTCGCGAGCGAACCCGAAGCCGGGTTCGCCGAGCGTCGTTCCGGCGTGGACGCGACAGCCGTCGCCGAGCGTCACCGCGTCGCCGACGTACGCCTGTGCGCCGACGTAGCAGCGTTTGCCGAGTTCAGCGCCGTCGGCGACGACGGCGCTGGGATGGACGACCGTCTCCGTGATCGGCTCGGTGAAGAACTCGCGAGCGACTTTGACGAAACCGAGCTTCGGGTCGGGATGACGGACGAGCGCCCGGTCGGCGATGTCGGGCGTCGACTCCGGACAGATGAGCAGTCCCGCGTCGGAGCGGGCGAGCTTCTCGGGGTCGTCGTAGCGCGAGAACGCGAAGTCGGACGGGTCGGCGTCGTAAAGCGATTCGACGCCGGTGACGAGCACGTCGTCGCCGTCGAGCGTCGCGCCGAGAAACGATGCAATTTCGGAGGCGCGTAGTTCGGTTGGCACGACCGGGTAGTCGGTCAGAAGGGGTATTGTAATGGCCCGGTTGTCGGCGGAGGCTAAATCGCCGAGCGAGGGAGCGAAGAGTCGGTGCGGCTACTCCATGTAGCCGAGACCTTTGAGGCGGTCCTCGACGCCCGAGAAGTCCTCCGTCTCCTCGGCGTCGCTTCGTCCGACTTCGCTGTACGGCGCGTACTCGACTTCCCGCGTCGCTGGGGTGGAATCCTGCTTGAACGCTTCGAGCAGGACGCGGCCGTCGGTGTCTTCGGGGACGGGTTCGCCGACACCGTGGAGGAGCGTCGGAGCGACGTCGACGACAGTCGCGTCGTCGACAGTTGCGCCGGGGGCGATGTCGGGGCCCCACGCGTAGAAGATGCCTTCCGGACGGTGCGACGCTTCGAGATGCGAACTGGCGATACAGACTGTCTCGGAGAGGGATGCGCGGACCTCGTAGCCGGGCTGTCCCTCCAGAACGACGTCCGGTGCCCACGCGTCGTTCGGATACTCCTCGCCACCGTCGAACGCCTCGAACACCGCTTCGCCCGTCTCCGGGTCTCGGTACGACTCGAATATCTCGACGAGTCGCTCTCTGACAGCCGGAACCTCCTCCGGCGGGACGCAGCCCTCGGAGAAACGCTCGGTGTCGTTGACGTAGACGAGTCCGGAGCCGTGGACGAACGCCTTCGTCTTCGAGAAGTCGGCGTCGTACAGCGCGTGGTCGCCCGGCACCTGCGAGGCGACGGAGTCAACGAGGTCGCCGGGAAGCCGTTTGATGAGTTCGCCCATGTCGATGTTCATCGCGTCGAACAGCCCCGTGATGCGGTCTTTCGTCAGGCCGACCCGACCCAGCGCACCGCGGGTACCGTCGTCCTTGCGGACCAACACGCCCTCCTGTTCGAGCAGCGTGTTCGCACAGGCATACTTATCGATCGGGCCGAACCCGTGGTCGGAGACGACGTAGAGCGTCGAGTCCGTCTCCTCGACGTAGCGGAGGACGTCGCCGAGGACCGTGTCGAGCAGTCGGTAGTGCGCCAACAGCGTCTCCTCGTTCCAGATGAGGTGCTGGAGGCGGTCGGGTGCCGTGAACACGAAGAAGAACAGACGCCAGTCGTCGACTTCGTTCATGAGCAGCGAGAGCAGTTTGCGGCGACCCTCGACGAGTTCGTCGACGGCGGTGACGAACTCGTCTTTGCGGTCGTGGTACTCCTCGTAGTAGAGGCCGATAGTGTAGTCGGGAATCTCGTTCTCGATCTTCTGTCGGAGTTTCGGCGGATGGGTGAACCGGTCGTTGATCTCCGGCGTGAGCATCCCAGTAACCATCGCGCCGTCGATCTCCGAGGCGGGGTACGTGATAGGGACGTTGCCGACGACCGCCGGGGAGAGTATGTTCCAGAGCGACGGCCGCTCGACGTTCTCGCTCGTGTTCATCTGGCGGCGGTAGTCGCCGTTGAGGTGACGGAAGTCGTAAACGCTGTGTTTGTCGGGCCATACGCCGGTCGCGATGGAGGGCCACGCCAGCGGCGTCGACGCCGGGCGAGTGCTTCGGAGCGACCCGGACGCGCCCTCGTCGGCGAGGCGTTTGAAGTTGGGCAGATGCCCATCGTCTATCCAAGTCCGAAGCATCCCCCACGGGACGCCGTCGAGTCCGAGAACGAATGCTCGCGTCGTCGAATCAGAATGCATTGCTACTACTCAGAGACAGAGTTGATACTCGCTTTGTTATGCATCGCGTATCCTCCGAGAACCGGCGAGTAGTTGGTCGTTGAAAGGCGCTGCGGGTCGAACGGTGACGGGACGTCAACTACTCGAACCCGTCGCGGGTGACGTACAGCGTGTACTCCTCGTTGGACTGGACGAGATTCATCTGCCGCTGCGTCGGCAGCGACTCGAACTCGTCCTGCGAGTACTCCTTCTGGTTGTACAGTAGTATCTCGCGCTGGTAGTCCGCCTCCGTCGTCACGAAGTACCGTGGGCCGGTGAACACCCCGGAGACGTTGCTCACATTACCGCCCGAGACGGTCGTGTCGCCCACCGGCGGCCCGGACGGTTCGGTGACGTTCTCGAAGCCGTACACCGCGTCGGAGAAGCGTTCGGCACCGCCGCCGGCGGCCGAGAAGAACACCTCCTCGTTGCGGTGGTCGAACGTCGTCTCGTAGCCCGAGTACTGTTGCTCGGAGACGTGCTGTGTCGTCTTGATGACGTACGGCGACGGGAAGACGACGACCATCGACATCGCGAGCATCGCGACCATCACGACGGCGGTGACGGACCGAGCGGTGTCGAACGTGAGTCGACTCTGAAGCCCGCCGACGAGTTTGCTCAGCGCCACCGCGCCGACGATGGTCGCGACGACGAAGATGAAGCCGAGCTGTCGGTAGCCGAGCGTCGGCGAACCGAGGAAGTACGCGCCGAAGAGGCCGACGAGCGGTACCAACGCCGCGCCGAGGTACAGCACGAGCGACTGGCTCCGCACGTCGTCGTCGAGCCGACCGGTCGACGTGAGCAGGAAGAACAGCCCCGTGAGCGCGGCGTAGATAGCCGCGACGAGGAAGATTTTGAGAAACAGTTCTTCGAGGCTCGCACCGACGCCCGTGGCACCTCCACCCGTGCTCTCGATCTGTTGGCTACCGACGTTCAAACCCTGGATGATGTCGACGTAGACGCCTTCGAACGCGTCCTGGAACCGTTCTCGCGGAACCATCCACGAGAACAGCAACAGACCGAGCACGCCGGTCTGCGCGTAGATCGGCTGGTGGCCGGCGACGACCGAGTCCATCGCCCGTCTGCGTGCGAGGAACTGGATGAGTCCGACCGTCGCACAGAGGATGAAGAGGTTCAACGCCTGCATCGGGTGGTACAGCACCACTCCTGCACCGGCGAGGAAGAACAGCGTTCCGAACGCCATCGGGCTGCCGAGGGCGCTATCCGAGGGGCTCTGGACGTAGCGGACGAGGAGGTACACCGCGATGGTGGCGACGAAGATGGCCTGCGTGCTCGGATGCGGCATCAGGTGGACCGCGACGTGGTTCAGCGGCAGGAGCAACCACGCCGAGAGCGCGCCGAACACGAGCGCTCGGTTGCTTCCGGTCATCGCGCGGGCCGTGAGCGGAACGAAGATGAGGAACGCGACGAGCGTGACGACGACAACGAGCATCATCGAGCGGCGAAGCCCCATCCCCGCGACGAGGTTGATAGCGTCGGTGAGACTGTGGATGCTCGGATAGAACATCTGCTGGGGCAGAATCGTCGCGCGCTGAATCGAGCGCGCCCAGCCCAGGTGACTCAGCGAGTCGCCGACGCCCACGAAGAAGTAGCCGCGGACGAGCGGCATCGCCACGACGGTCGTGACTGCGCTCCCGCCGAGGACGAGCGCCCAGAGGCGCGTCGTCCCCCTCGGAAGGAACAGCGCGTACACTGCGGCGACGAGGAGTGCGGCACCGATGGCCGCCCAAACGCCGACGGGCGTTCCAGCGTATATCGAGAGCTCGTACCCCGTCGCTGGATTGCTTCGCGCGTAGAGAATCGCCCCCGCGAGCGCGAAGAACCCGACGGCGAGAAGCCCGGTCGCGACGAGGTCCCCTCCGCCCGGTGCCTCGTCGTCGGCCTGTCTGAAACTCATAACTAGTTACAGAGGTCGTGAGGTACGGCCATTGTTAATCGCCACCTTCGGAGAGGAACTCCGACGCTAGAAAGCCCTGAACCGCGTCGAATCGGCGTTCCTGTTGCTGTTCGAGCCGTTCCTCGAACGTCGCGTCGGCGTCTCCCCACAGACCGGGATGGGTGAGCAACTGCATCCGCTCGGGGATCTCCTCTTCAAACGGATGGCCGCTGCGCCACCGCTGTCCGGAGTCTCCGAGGTAGGTGACGGCGCTGAAGAACCGCGGTTCGTAGCTGTTCACGAACCCGTTGAACGAGCGGTCGAGCGTCCATTCGGGAGGGATGTGGAACGCGATAGTCTCGGCGAGATCGCCGACGACGGGGTCGAGTGCCTGCCGTTCGCCGTCGATGCGGCGAATCAGGTCGGATTCGAGCGGTTCCTCGCGCCAGTACTCGTGCGTACTGAAGTGCAGTCCGATGTCGTGACCGAGCGCTTCGATCTCGGCGATAGATTCGCGGATATCCCTCGCGTGGACGTTGTAAAACGGCGTCGTGACGAGAAAGAAGTACGTCGCGCGGATGTCGCGGTCGGCCTCCATGCGAGCCATGCGAAGCGCCTTTTCGGGCGACCAGTCGACGTCGTGCCGGAGGATAACCTGTCCGCGCGACGGCATCCGCTCGTAGTCGGTGAACGTGTACCCGTCCTCGATGAGCGAGTCCAAGAGACGGCCGTACTCGTCGAAGGTAAACTCCATCGGCCCGCAGATTCGAGCGAGTCGGGCTTTGGAATGTGGGCATTAACGTGTCATCAGTCACCGGTGTGTGAACCGACGAGGGGTAGGTGAGGGATAACAATATCCTAACCAGATAGATAGCACAGCGTGACTGAGAGGAGTCCAGACCGCAAACTACGCCGACGAAGCTATCTGAAAGCCCTCTCCGCCGGAGTCGTTGGTGTCGGTCTCGCCGGGTGCGGCGAGTCGGACTCACCATCGACCGCCACGTCGACCCCCGCGAACGAAACCTCCCAAGAGAACGAGATACCGTACAGCAACGAGTACCAGACCGTCGTCGACGTCACGGAAGCCGGCGCGGACCTCGACGAGGAAAGACCGATAGACGAGTTGCTCGGCCGCGTCGCCGGCGACAACACGCTGTTGCACTTCCCGAAAGGCGTCTACCGCGTCGAGGACTATCTGAACTTCGAGAAACTGCGCAACTTCGGTATCGTCGGCGACGACGCCGTGATACGACCGCCGGAGGGTTTCACCGGGACCATAATGTCGTTCTCGGGGGTGAACGGCTTCAGGCTCGAAGGGATCACCGTCGACAGTTCCGCGAAGAACACCGGAGCCCGGCTGCAGGTCCTCTGTGAGGCCGGGACGAACGTCGTCAGAGACGTTCGGATGAAAGGGTACCACGACGTCTCCGAAACGCACACCCACGCGTTCAACATCGAGGCCAAGGGTGCGAACACGGAGTTGCTCTTCGAGAACGTCGACATGTCCGACGGCGCCCGAAACGGGACGGCCGTGTTCATCTACCCGGCGAGCGACCCCGGGTCGATAACGTTCAAAGACTGCCGAATCGTCGGCTGGTACGTGCAGGGGCTCTACGGGTCGGCGCACGGAGGGCCGCTGCAGATACTCGGCGGCGAGTACGCGAACAACGGACTCGCACAGATTCGCGTCGGCGGCGGAAACGGCGACACACAGGCCGTCGTCCGCGGCGCGAAAGTTCGCGTCGACGAGACGCACGGCGGGGCGGCAAACATGCGTGGAATTTGGCTGAAAGAGGGCGACAACACCCTCATCGAGGACTGCGACATAAGAATCACCAACCTGGAGGGGACGACGAGTTCCGGCGGCATCGTCGTCGACCGCGAACACGGTCGAGCGACGATTCGGAACACCAAAATCCACATCGACGCCCCGACGTACGGCATCAAAGCCAGATACCCGAAGGCAGAGAACTTCTACGCGCCCAGCTTGCGTGGACGCCCAGACAGTTGGGACCTGTCGGTCGAGAACCTCCGAATCACCGGTAATGGGAACGACTGGAGCGGAATCCTCCTCCAGGGCCGCGCGAACTCGGCGCTCACCGGCGTCGAGATACAGCAACCAGGGACCGACCGAGACGGTATCATCGTCAGCGAGTCGCCGCGAACGCGACTCGACGAACTATCGATCGTCGCGGGACGATATCCGCTGGTCGTCGGTCTCGAACGACAGGAGGACACCTGCGGCGTCGAACTCGGCGAGGTGAACGAACTCGAGACCCGGAGCGAGCGAGCGGACGGGGACGTACAGCGGTATCTCCTCGGGGAGTCGCCGCCGTACTGCCTCAGCGGGGAACTCTTGGAGTCCGGGAGCGAGTCGGGGGACCTCGCGATAACCGGTGTCGACCAGAGTGCGGTGCAGGGCTACGTAGTCGACGGCTGACTCCGGAGCTACAACGGCGCTATCGGCATCGAATCGACCGCGTCGTGAATGCGGCCGCGCTCGCGTTCGGACTCTTTCCACTGTGCGACGAGACGGCGTCCCGTCTCCCTGAGTTGTGGGTCGTCGAACTCGTTCCACTCGCCGTCACGACCGTCGAGGAGGCGCTCGGACTCCGGTCGCCAGACGTACTTCCAGGTCTCCCCACGGACGGCGAGCGCCGGGTCGTAGTTGCGCGCGCCGACGACGTCGTCGGTCGCATGTAGATACTCGCCCGTCGTCGCCAGCGACGGGAGCAGGTCCGGAAGTCGGCGGAGCGAAATCGGTCGAGAGACGCGGTCTCGTGGACCGTTCGCGACGACGAACGGGACGTGAATCATCTCCTCGGACAGGAGCGGGCCGTGTCCGTACACGCCGTCCTCCCCGAACGCTTCGCCGTGGTCGGCGTGTATCGCGACGAGCGAATCGCCGTCGACGTCGGACAGCAGGCGGTCGATAAACGCGTCCGTGTACCGAATCGTGTCGTCGTACGCACGCACCAGAACGTCGTGGAACAGCGATTCGAAGCGGAGATTCGACTTCCCCGCGAAGAGCGAGAGGTTCGCAGGGTACGTCATCAGCGGCGACTGCGAGCGGTAGTTCTTACCGGGCAGATACGGCATGTGGATGTCGACGAGGAAGATCCACAGGAAGTACGGTTCCGGGGCGTCGTCGATCCACGCCTGTAGGTCGTCGTAGAACGCCTCCCACGACATGAACATGTCCTGTCCCTGTGCCCAGTTCATCATCTGGACGGCGAGGTCGCCGACGACGGAGCTCTGACGGCCGTCCTTGATGAAGTCGCTCGAGAGGTTGTCGTCCATGAAATCCTCGAAGAAGTCGAAGTCCGTGTCGAAATTGAAAAACCTCGACGTCCACGGGTTCGTCGTGAACGCGGCGGTGGTGTAGCCCATCTCCTTGAACAGACCGGGGAGCGTCTGTCGGGTCCGCATATGGTGGCGGATTCGCTCCGTGTAATC
The DNA here is from genome assembly GCF_020097835.1 of Haloprofundus halobius. Taxonomy (GTDB): domain Archaea; phylum Halobacteriota; class Halobacteria; order Halobacteriales; family Haloferacaceae; genus Haloprofundus; species Haloprofundus halobius. Next base: position 11,374 of record NZ_CP083670.1, on the reverse strand, counting down.
GATACCCGTCGACCGGAGTTCGTTCATCGGATAGTGGCCTGTGAGTATCGTCGAGACGGAACTGTTCGTCTCCGGTGCCGGCGCGATGGCGTTCTCGAAGACGAGGCCGTCCGCCGCGATCTCGTCGAGTGCTGGAGTCGTGTCCCCGTCGTAGCCCATGAAACCACAGTGGTCGGCTCGCCAACTGTCGACGGTCAAGAGGACGACGTTCTGCGGATCGGTCATCGGGACGTGGTCCACGAGGGGTGGCTTTGTTATCGTCCGTCTAGAGTTCAGTCTCGGTGAGGTAATACGCGATATTCTGGTATTTTGCGACCTCTCGCGACGGAATTGTTGGGAAGAGCCGGTGTCGAATTTCGAGGACACGAACCGTCGGAAGGGCCGTTTCAGGGCCGATGACCGAACTCGAAACTCAGGCAAACGAATATGTTTGAATTTCAATAATGTGTTATAGAAATTAGATACATACGAGAGAAAATAGGTAACAATCGCATAACAAAGCAACCTGGAGTGGCGATATTCGTGATGAGCGCCGAGAGCAACCGACCCCACCCGAAGAGTCGATCAGTCGAACTCCCCGCCGAGATAGTCGCACGCGTCGAGAAGCGACTCGCACACACGGAGTTCAGCACGTCAGGGGAGTACGTCACCTACGTGCTCGAAGAGGTCCTCTCACACGTCGAAGACGCGACCGACGAAGAGTTCGAGACGGTCTCCGAGGAAGAGGTGCAAGATCGGCTCCGGTCACTCGGGTACATGGAGAGCTAAGAAGTCAGTAGAATATCAGGTACGGTGTCTCTAGTCGGAATAGAAGCGAGTAAGAGTCCCTTAATACCAAATTACCGCCGCTTAAAGCGCCTGAAGCTGGCGTTTTAGAGGATGTCGTAGCTCATACCAGTTCTAGTGAATATATTATATCTTAGTAGTTTTATTCAGTAAATAGAGAAGGTAACGTGCCATAATCACGTGAACTAGGAAAGATTTATAACTGCAGTCTTATCTTAACCGACTGCATGGCACGCGAACTGGCAGTCAATAAGGCAGAAGAGAAGTCGACTACTGATGGCGATAATGACGGATTACTCCTCGGCCGCCGCTCCTATTTGCAGATGGCCGGGGCGGCCGCCGCGGCTGTCGCGACGGGCGCCGGGGCCAGCGGCGTCGCGACGGCTGCAGTCTCCGAAAATAACTACGATACGGTCGTCAACATCGCCGACGAAGGCGCCGACACCTCCGGCGGCAGCGCGATCAACAGTATCCTCGAAGAGCATCTCAACGACAACACGCTCGTCAAGTTCCCGGAAGGGACGTATCGACTGAGTCCGCTTTCGGTGGACGGCCTCGAGAACTTCGCGATGGTCGCTCCGAACGGCGCGACTATCGCTCCGGACCACTCCGGCGCAGACACCCTCCTGTACTTCGACGAGGCCCGCGGCGTTCACGTCGAAGGGTTCGATGTCGAACAGTCGGGATCGACCTCCTCCCGCGTCATCTTCCGAGCGGAAGCCGGGACGAACGTGCTGAAGAACTGGCGACTCCTCGACCGTCAAGACGAGGACGCCGGCGGGGCGTACATGCAGTGTAAAGGCTCCGACACGAAACTCACGTTCGAGAACGTCGACTTCTCGAAGGGCGGCGAAGGGATGGCAGTCTGGATTCGACCGACTATCGTCGGCGACTATCCGGACTCCGGCGAGGTCCCCGAACTCGACCCCGCTGGGACGATCAACTTTATCAATTGCGAGATGAACGCGTGGGACCGCGAGGGGCTTTACGCCTCCGCGCACGCCGGTAAACTCAACGTCATCGGCGGACGCTACGCGAACAACAACCTCGCACAGGTCCGGACGGGTGGCGAGCACGCCGTCGTGAAAGGCGTCGAAATCGTCTGCGACGACCCGAGCGCGACGCCTCGCGAGCTGAACATGCGCGGCATCTGGATGAAGGAAGGTCACCTCACCGTCATCGAAGACTGCGACATCCTCATGAGCGATGTGTCGTCCTCCTCGGGTGCGGTGAAACACGACACCGAGGCGGGTAAGATGATCGTCCGGAACACGCGTATCCAGACCGACACCGACGTCAAGGGAATCAAGTCCAAGCCGCCGAAAGACTGGCCGTATCGCGCACCCTCGATGGACTCCGAACCGGAGTCCCGTGAACTCGTCGTCGAGAACGTCAGCATCACCGGGTCGGCCGACGGCGACACCGCGTTCTACATCGTCAGCCGTGACGGCTCGAGCGTCTCGAACCTCTGTATCCACCAGACCGGTAGCGACCGGGACGGTATCGAAGCCAAGCGCGTCAACAACTTCACGCTCCGTGATTCGACGATTGACGTGACCGGCGACACGACGCTGTTCGACAGCATGGACGCGGCGACGGCGAACATCACGCGAAGCGGTAGCTGCCCAGCACCGGAACTCGACGGTAAGCCCGCCGAGTACGACGGTGACTCCGGCAGAGGCGACAACGACACCGACAGCGATCCGAACGAGTCCGAGCTCTCGAACTACCTGGAAGTCACCGGCGACGGCGAGTACTCGTTCGCCACCTCCGGTGAAATCGCGAACGGCGGAAAGGCGAACCTCGATAAGGAGGACACCATCGACGCTCAGACCGCCAGCGGCGAGGTCGCCGGCGGCGGTGCCGACTCCTACGGCTTCGAGGGAGAACTCAACGCGCTCGAACACGCCGACGACGTCACCGTCACGGTCAACGGCGAGACGGTCGACCAGAGCGACTACTCGTCGATTTCGCGTCCGAACGTCGTCCAGATACGCGGCGACGACGGTCTCGCGAGCTACGAGTTCACCGTCGACGGCGAACTCGACGTCGGCCCCACCAGCGCTGGTTCCATCAACGAGGAAGACAACATCCTCGGTGCGACGGCTGAGGGCGCCGTCGCTGGCGGCAGCGACGCGTACTCGTTCTCCGGAAGCATCACTCAGTTCCGCTTCACGGAGGGTAGTGCGACAGTCCTCGTCAACGGCGAAGAAGTCGATCCCTCGGAGCTCAGTTCCGACGACGGTAGCTCCGACGACGGCCGCGGTGACACCGACGGCGACGCCGACTCCTCGAAGCATCTGGAAGTTACCGGCGACGGTGAGTACACGTTCACCGCCTCCGGCGAGATAACCGACGGCGGAGAGGCGAACCTCGACAAAGAGGACGCCATCGACGCACAGACTGCGAGTGGCGCCGTCGCCGGCGGTGGGACCGACTCCTACGACTTCGAGGGCGAACTCGAGACACTCGAACACGGTGAGGACATCGTCGTCACGGTCGACGGTGAAGAAGTCGATCCCGCAGAGGTCGGCTCCGACGACGGCCGCGGCGACACCGGCGGCGACGACGTCGAACGCGACTCCGACTACCCGCACCTGCTCGTCATCAACGGACCGGAAGACGGCGTGACCAACTACGTCGTCAGCGTCACCGGCGATATCAAGAAGACCGATATCGCGGGCAGCATCAACCCCGAAGACGAGGTCGACGGGAACAAAGCCTCCGGCGCCGTCGCCGGCGGCAAAGACGCCTACCTCTTCTCGGGCGACATCACGCAGTTCAACCTGAGTGGTAGTGCGAGCGTCGACCTCCAGAAGGAGTACCAGCAGGAGTAGGCCACACGTACACCCGAACCGACGGGTACGGTCGTCGGCACCCGCCCGACACTTCCGCTTCCACAGCACACCGACGGGTCACCAGTCAGGTACCCTCAGTCAGTATCCACCCCTCTCAGTTCAGCGGGCTAATCACGTCACCCGACCGCGGTGCGGTTTTCTTCGGGTGGCGGGTTCGAGACGCGAGAGCGGCAGCGCCGTCACTCGACGGTGACGCTCTTTGCGAGATTTCGCGGTTTGTCGATGGGACGACTCAGCATCGCCGCCGCGTGGTACGACAGCAACTGCAGTTGGACGTTCGCGACGATGCCCGCGAGTTCGAGGTTCGTCTCGGGGATTTCGAGCACCATATCGGCCAAGTCGCGGACGCTGTCGGGGTCGCTCGTCACCGCGACGATGGGCGCACCCCGGGTTTTGGCCTCCGCGAGGCTGTGGATCGTCTTCTCGCTGTCGAGCCCGTCGATGATGCCGATGATCGGCGTCGACGGGGTGACGAGCGCGAGCGGCCCGTGTTTGAGTTCGCCGGCGGCGAACCCTTCGGCGTGTTCGTACGTAATCTCCTTGAACTTCAGCGCCCCCTCCAGCGCGACCGTGTAGCCGGTGTTGCGGCCGATGAAGAAGTACGAGTCCACGTCGCGGTACGTTTCGGCGACCGATTGGACCGAACTCCCTTCGAGCACGGATTCGATGATGTCCGGGAGGTCGCGAACCGCCGCGAGCATCTCCGCGGAGCCGTCCGACGGTTCGCCGTCGTGTCGGTCGCGGTAGTACTGCTCGACGAACAGGGCGAGACAGACGACCTGCGAGGAGAACGTTTTGGTCGCTGCGACGCCGATCTCCGGGCCGGCGCGGATGAACAGCGCCTTGTCGCACTCGCGGGCGGCGGTACTGCCGACGACGTTCGTTACTGCGAGCGTCTGCGCGCCCGCTTCTTTCGCCTTCCGGAGCGCGGTGAGCGTGTCCGCCGTCTCGCCGCTCTGCGTGACGCCGACGACGAGCGTGTCTTCGTCGACGTGGGGAATCGCCGTCGCGTACTCGCTCGCGAGGAACGCCTGCGCGGAGAGCTGTCTGTTCGAACACATCTGAACCGCGTACTTGGCGGCGTGGTACGACGTTCCGCACGCGACGAACTGGATGGAATCGACGTCCTCGAACGTCCCCGGCGGGAACTCTTCGAGCGCGAGCTCGTTCGACTCCGGCTTGACCCGACCCTCGATGGCCTGCCGGAGCGAGTGCGGTTGCTCGTAGATTTCCTTGAGCATGTAGTGGTCGTACGCGCCCTTCCCGGCCTGTTCGGGGTTCCAGCTAACCGTCTCGACGGCCGGTTCTTTGTTCGCGCCGGTCGCGTCGGTGAGCGTGTACCCGTCGGGCGTCACGACCAAAGTGTCGCCGTCGTCGAGATAGACGACGCGGTCGGTGTACTCCAGGAACGCGGGGACGTCGCTGGCGAGGTAGTAGCTGTCGTCGCCGACGCCGAGCACGAGCGGCGAACCCTCACGGGTCGCGTACACCGCGTCGTCGCCCTCGACGATCATCGCGAGCGCATAGCTACCGGAGAGTTCGGCGACCGTCTTGCGGAACGCCGTCTCCGCGTCGTGTCCCTCGTCGAGGTACTTCTCGATGAGGTGGGGGACGACCTCCGTGTCGGTGTCGCTCTGGAACTCGTGCCCGTCGGCCACGAGGCGCTCGCGAAGTTCACCGTAGTTGTCGATGATGCCGTTGTGGACGACGGCGACGCGGTCGCGACAGTCCGTGTGCGGGTGCGCGTTGTCGTCGGTGGGCGGTCCGTGAGTACTCCAGCGGGTGTGTCCGATACCGACCGGACCGAGAACTTGCCCGTCGGCGAGGTCCCGGAGCTCGGAGACGTTCCCCTCTCGCTTGACGACGGTCGGTCGCGAACCGTTTCGCTGTTTGACCGCGAGACCGGCGGAGTCGTACCCCCGGTACTCCAGGTTCGAGAGTCCCTGGAGCAGTTCCTGGACGCCGTCGCCGTCGCCGCCGCCGACGCGGGCGATGATTCCGCACATATTAGCCGTGTCCTCCCTTTCGACCGGGGGCAGGCACTCGTTCGACGGGATACGTCGGAGTGTAGTGTTCCTGTATCATGGGTAATTTCGTTCTGCGACTTGAGGGTCGAGTGAACGAACAAGCCTATACGCGGTACAATCATTGTTATACGCTAATTGACGGAGGGCAACCCAGCCCTAATCTGCTGAAGAAGCGCCCTTTGAGACCGTATCGAGCTGCTTGGCACGCGAACTGGCGATACGGGGTTCGGGCGCAGGTTATGTTATCGAGCCAATCAGTATAACTGTGCAGTAGAGAACGCGATGGCCGAACAGAGCCGAAATTGCCGCGAGAAGTACGTATCGGAGAGACCGGCGGAACGGGTTACTTGATCCGCGAGAACTTCTCCGCTGCAACGCGGCGGGTCTCGCGCACGTCGCGTGCGTGGACGAGCGAGACACCGAGAACCGACGCGACGAAGGCGACGGTCACGAGCACCTGCAACAGTTGACCGACGGCGGCCAACTGGAACAGGATAGCGAACGAACCGCCGACGAGGCTGAGGCCGAGATACCGTTTCTCCCACTCGGTTTCGGCTTCCGCGTCGTTGTTGAGATACATACTGAGAAGATCCGCGTTCTCCGAGAGCGTAATGTTACCGCGGTCCTGCTCGTACTCGATGATACCCGCCTTGTCCATCTTGGGGAGGTGGGTCTGGTAGAGCGCGACGTAGACGCGCTTGCGCTGGTCGGAGTTGAGTTCCTGCACTTCGATGTCGTTCTCCCAGGCGGCGACCTGCTCGGCGAGTTCGGAGAGCGTGACCGTGCGGTCGACCTCCATGAGGTAGCGGAAGATGTCCCGTCGACGACGGTTCTTCAGTAGCTCGAAGATAACGTCGAGGGAGAGCTGTTCGTCGTCGGACTCCTGAGGCTGCTGTAGCTGGTCTTTGAACTGACTTTCAGCGACGCTCATGCGTGGAACACGCTTCCGTTGCTGTCGCTGCCGGTCTGACCTGTATTTTCACCGGAGCTATTCGTCGAGTGAAGACGTCGCTCTAGAGACGGCATCCGTGCTTGCATGGTTGACACACCAGTTATCAATCACGACTCATTACATGATAAGCCCGCCCATCCATTTCACAGAGCGCGAAAAGCACACGGGGAATTTTCATCAATTGAAACTAACGTTTGTCGGTGCATACCGTGGATCGGTCCGAGCATAACTGTAGAGCATCGAAATGTAGTGGTTACCTACAGAAACGCCGTGGTTCGTAAGCCGATATTGCCCGGGCACAGACGGCCGCTGGTGGACCGGGAACCGAGCCAGCGGACGCGTGGCGGCCTTTCGACCCATCAGATGGACGTTCTGTTCGCCGACGACGGCGGAAGTAGCGGCGGAAAGAACGGAACCGAAGAGACGGGGAGGGGAGTTCGCAACGAGTCCGAAGGTTTGCTCAAAGCCGGTGCACGGCACGATTCGGACCGACAAACAGAAATTAACTGTCGGCAGCACGTCGCCGATCACTCACAGAGGACGGTCGTCAACCGCACGCTCGCGTTCCGTCGAACCCGTTAGGAAACGTATACTAATGCCGTTTCCAGGGGTGGAAACTGTAATGTTCGGGACTAGTGGAATACGCGGTCCCGTCGGGAGAGTCGTGACGACGGACCTCGCTCTCGACGTCGGACGGGCCCTCGCTTCCCAGAATGCGCACACGATCGTCGTCGGGCGCGACGCTCGAAAGAGCGGAGCGGTGCTCGCCGACGGCGTGAGCGCCGGTGCACGCGAATGCGGGGCGGACGTGGTTCGCCTCGGCGTCACGTCGACGCCGACTATCGCTCGGAGCGTCGGCTGGCTCAACGCCGACGCCGGGGTGGCCGTCACAGCCTCACACAATCCACCGACCGACAACGGGTTCAAGCTCTGGACGCCGAGCGGACAGGCGTTCGACCGACCGAAGCGTCGCGAGGTCACGCGACGCATCAACGGCGAAGCGTTCGATTTCGCCGCTTGGGACGAGCACGGCAGCGAACGGACCTGGGACCGGGCGGTCGAAACTCACGCCGACCGAATCGATGCAGCGCTCGATTTTATCGGAGAGCTCACCATCGTCGTCGATATCGGAAACGGAACCGGCGGCGTCACGGCGGAAGCACTCGAACGGCTCGGCTGTTCGGTCGAGACGCTCAACGGCCAACCCGACGGTCGGTTCCCCGGACGCCCGAGCGAGCCGACCGCCGAGAACTGTCGGTCGCTCTGCGAGTTCGTGGCAGCCACCGACGCGGACCTCGGTATCGCCCACGACGGCGACGCCGACCGTACGATGGCCGTCACCGAGGCGGGCGAGTTCGTCTCCGGTGACGTCCTGCTCGCGCTGTTCGCTCGCGAGGCGATACGTCCCGGAAAGCAGGTCGCTGTTCCCGTCGACACGAGTCTCCTCGTCGACGACGCCGTCGTCGAGGCGGGGGGTTCGGTCGTCCGAACGAAAGTAGGCGACGTATACGTGGCCGCGGAGGCGTCCAAACCCGACGTTGTGTTCGGAGGAGAGCCGAGCGGCGCGTGGATCTGGCCAGAGGAGACGCTCTGTCCCGACGGTCCGTTCGCCGCCTGTCAACTGGCGCGGCTCGTGCGCGAACACGGGTCACTTTCGTCGCTCGTCTCGAGCATCGACCGCTACCCCATCCGTCGAAAGTCGATTCACGTCGCCGACGAGTTATCGACGATTGAAACCGTTCAAGAGCGCCTCACAGCCCAGTACGCCGCTGTTGACACGACCGACGGTGTCCGCGTCGAGCGCAACGACGGGTGGTTCCTCGTCCGCGCGAGCGGCACCGAGCCGATAATTCGGCTCACCGCGGAAGCGCGTACCGACCGGCAGGCGGACGCTATACTGGCCGAAGTGAGTGACATCGTCAGCAGCGTGACGGAGCCTGCACCGAGCGTCGACGCCGCCGACTGAACGGCTCGTTTCACAACGTTCAACCGCGTAAGCTTTCGTTTCGCCTGAAACCGACTCCTGCTCTTACGTGGCATCCGGCTGACTTACCAGTCGATGACGCGGACCGTCGAGCAGCGCACGGGAGAGAAAGGAAACGAGTGCCCGGACTGCGGAGGGCCGCTCGTCACCGACACAGAGCGAGGGGAACTCGTCTGTGACTCGTGCGGTCTCGTAGCAGAAGAGACTGCTATCGACCGAGGGGCAGAGTGGCGGGCGTTCAACAAACAGGAGCGGGACAGTCGCTCGCGTGTCGGTGCGCCGATAACGCAGATGATACACGACAAGGGGCTGACGACCGAAATCGGCGCGGGCAACCGCGACGCACACGGCCGGATGATCGACTCCGAGAAGCGGCGGCAACTGTCACGTATGCGCACGTGGCAGGAACGGATTCGGACACGGAACGCCGACGAGCGAAACCTGCAGTACGCGCTGAGCGAAATCGACCGAATGTCGAGCGCGCTCGGAATACCCGATTCCGTCCGAGAGGTGGCGGCAGTCATCTACCGGCAAGCACTCAACAAAGACCTGATTCGCGGACGCTCCATCGAGGGTATCTCGACGAGCGCGCTGTACGCGGCGTGTCGCCAGGGGAACGTACCCCGCAGTCTCGAGGAGGTGTCGAGTGTCTCTCGCGTCGAACAGCGTGAAATCGGTCGCTCCTACCGATACATCGCGGACGAACTCGACCTCCAGTTGGAGCCAACGGACCCCGCGCAGTACCTCCCACGATTCTGCTCGAAGCTCGGTGTCAACCACGAAGTGCAGGCCCAGGCGCGCGAAATTCTGGAGAAGACGACCGCGACGGGGCTTCACTCCGGGAAGTCGCCGCCGGGATACGCCGCCGCCGCCATCTACGCCGCGGCCGTACTCACGGATACGAATCTCACGCAGCGCGAGGTCGCGGAAGTCGCCCAAGTGACGGACGTGACGATTCGCAACCGCTATCGCGAGCAGCTGGAGGTCGTCACGTAGCGACGAACCTCGGCGACGAAGACCCGCCTCGCTCCGACGGAGACGAGACGAGCGCCCGGTATTTCTCGGCTGAGAATCGAGTTCGAGCGGCGCTACCACCGATTAGGACGGCGTTTCAGCAGGGTAACTAGCATATAACGAAAGGGATGGCAGATGTTTGCTGTATTGGCGCACGTGGACTTCCCTCGGGCGCTGGGCCGGCACTTGCCCGGATGTCGGTTCGCAGGCCATCTGCGCTTACTCGGCTACTGGCCGTGGAGCCGAGAAGAGGCGTCGGTCTGCATCCTTTTAGCAAAAATCGAGTTCCGTCAGTCGATCACCCGTCATCAGTCGATCACTCGCCATTGCCTCAGTCAGTTCTCAGTTCGTCTGTCCGCTCGGCGACGGCCTCGGGCTGCTCCATCCCGACCTGAATCAACGCTGCGTGCAGTTCGCGTTTCTGCGCCTCCTCGATTTCGGGATGGTCGAGTGTGAGTCGTTTCAAGAATCGGCGGAACTCGCGACGCGTCTGTTCGGGGAGATACAGCGTCGTCGGTACCCACTCCGGCTCTATCCCTCGTTTCGCGTTTTGTTTCGACCGCTCCGACACGGGTTCGGAGTCCGACGCCGCTGACGACGCGGAGTCCGCGGTGGAATCGTTGGTCGACTTGTCGTCGACTGGAGGACCGTCGTTCGTTTCGGATTCTCGGACGTCGTCCTCGGATGAGTCGCTCGCCGTTCCGAATCGGTCGCCGAGTCGCCGGGTCGACCGCCGGAGGTCGTCGTCCGTCATCGCCACACCTCCGGAGTACCGGATCCTACTGGGGACCGTATCCATCGACAGATAGGTCGATGACGTGTCGTTTGACTACGTGGTGTTCGATGACGTCCATAGCGCATCGCTCGATCACGTCTACTCGTTCCGGCGACGATTCCCCTCGAGACAGCAGTAACGTAGTACATTATTTAATTCACGCTCCGTTCGACATCCTCGGCGAGGCGGTCGAAGACCGAAATCATGTCGGAACTCTCGTTGTAGGCGTAGAGTGTTTCGCCTCGACGCATCGCGTATTTGATGTCGGCGCGTTTCCGGATCTCGTACGGGAGGACGAGATCCTCCAAACCGGGAGTCGAGCGCATCGTCTCGAGCGTCGACTTCGCGACCCCGTCCCGAGGGACGAGGTTCGGAACGATACCGAGAATCTCGATGTCGATGTCGAACGCCACTTCAATCTCCTCGACCTCGTCGAGGACCATCTCTAGCGCATCCAAGGAGGAGTCTTCCGCTTGTATCGGGATGAGTAGGCGACGAGACGCGAGAATCGCGTTGTCGGTGAGGACACCCAAATTCGGTGGACTGTCGACGACTAGATAGTCGTACGCGTCGTCCGAAAGCGACGAGAAGACGTTTTGAAGTCGGCGTTCTCGATTTCGAGCGTTCGAGAGTGCGTCGGCGACGCCACGCATATCGTAGTTGCTGGGAACGAGGTCGACTCCTTCGTCGGTCTCTACTGCGAGGTCAACGACCTCGCCTGGGGTGTCGTTGGTGAGGTGTAGTGCGAGGTTGTCCCTCTCCGCGCGATACAGTTCGTCCTTGAGACCGAAATGGCGGGTGAGATACCCCTGTGGGTCGAGATCGATGGCCAAAACTCGATGGCCCCTTCGCGCCAAACCGACTGCGAGATGAGCGGTAATCGTCGTCTTCCCGACGCCGCCTTTCTGATTCGTGACCGCGATACTGTGCATGTCGGCCGCGAGTTCATACTGTGATGCAATAACGTTGCGGGTGCTC
>NZ_CP083669.1 GCF_020097835.1 Haloprofundus halobius | reverse complement strand
TGTTTTCGCCAGGGGTCAAGGCTACCTTCGAGACGAATGGAGAGATCGTGGATGCTCAACCGGATGTGCGAGGACCTCGACCTAGGCCTCACGTATCGAGACGGAATTGGCACAGACATGAGCTTCAACTACTGAAGTGACACGCTCATCAACTGCTCGAGGGGGTCACACAAGCGGGCCACGAGTACGTTATTGTCGAAGGTTATGCTGTCTCAAAGTTCAACGCTCGCTTCTCACAGACCTCTTTATCGTCGCCGATGGGAAGTGATTCGGCACACAGAGTGGGTGATTCAAGAAGCTACCGTAAACTGAAAAGGGTGTGACTCATGAAATCGAAGCAGGTGGTCGCTGTTCATCGACAGGATGTACTTCGCTATCCGTCTCCGGTAGATGTTCATCGAGGTCATCGACATCCTGATCGGCAAGCAGATGCTCAAGAACATCTGCAGCTGCTGGAGAGTACAGCGGGCGGTTGTCATTACCACAACGGTCGTCCATTGTACAGGCCGGGCAACCTTCATCACGACCGCACGAACAGTCGACGATGAGATCGTGAGCACGTCGGGCCACGTCTTCGAAGTGTTCGTAAATCGACCGCGAAAACCCGAGACCTCCCTCGATACCGTCGTAGATAAACCATCCACTCTTGTCGGGATTACCAGGAAGACGATTGGTCGCGAGACCCCCGATGTCACCGCCATCGACTTTCAGCTCAAGTGGCGATACGGCAATCATGGCGTGCTCGACGGCGTGGATGCCTCCAAGGTAGCCGTGAAGCCTCGGTGGGAGATTGATACACTCCGGATTATGGTACTCCGAGTGCTTGTTAAGCATCGCCCGTTCGATGTCGTTGGGAGTCTCGGCCCAACACAGCTGGGTTCGCATTTCTAACGGGGGCACACCAGTTTCATTACCCAGCTCGAGTACGTCCCCGCTTCCGATTTCTCGCTTGAGGTACGTGCTATAGTGGACAGATACCGTTCCATACCCCCAATTGAGCGTGAACGGCCCGACTTCGCGCGAGTCCTCGACGACCGTGTCGTAGATGTTGACCTGGCCCTGGGACTGGGTGTAGTAGCTCACGTTCGCTTTCTCAAGTGAGATGTACGGCTGAGGAATGTCTTCTCGAAGTTCGACGACTTGATACTGCTCGCCCTGGTGGAGAACAGTTGCGCCCTCGTGGTAGTCTCTGTAGGCCCGGTCACGACCGATTGGTTGATGATCAATCGACCCATCACCAGCTAGCCGGACGTCGAAAGTGTTTCCTCCAGAGGAGTACAGGCTGATCGCGTCCTGCGGGCGGTCGCGATGAGCGTACATCACGCCGCTGTCGAGAGATCCTTCGAGGTCGCCGTTCCGTCGACCGTATTCGACGGCACGCTCCAGTCGTTCCTCGCCTCCGAAATCCTCCGCGTCATCGCGCGTGAGAGGGAGTTCCTGCGCGGCACAGTTGAGTTGCTGGAGGTACACCGGATTGTTGTCAAGGTCGACGACGGCGCTCTCGTGGTCTTCTTCGAGCACGTACTCCGGGTGCTGGAGAATATACTGGTCGAGCGTGGAGTGACTCGGGACGAACACAGAGAGCGCATCTCGCGTCCCTCTGCCCGATCGACCGATTCGTTGCCAGAACGACTGCCGCGACCCCGGATAGCCCATGAGGACGGTCCCATCGACGCCCCCGATATTGATGCCGACCTCCAGGGCACTTGTCGTCGAGACGCCATCGAGCTGTCCTTCTTTGAGTTGGTACTCTGTCCCCCGACGCGACTGTTTACCGTGTCCGGCGTGGTAGGATGCGAAGTCCGGTCTCCCCTGATATCGGTTCTCTGGATCGCTGATGAACCGCTTCGCGCGATTGACGGACAGTTCGGTGAGCTTTCGCGAGTCACAGAACAAGAGCGACTGAACGTTCTTCTGGCACATATGCGCCCACACTTCCGGGGCTTCGACCGTCGCCGGACGCTTCGACAGCGCCGGAGAGTCAATGTCGTCGGTGAGACCGTCATCACCACTCATTGGAGGATCCCAGAAGACGAGGTGACGGATGCCTCGTGGTGATCCATCTTCGTCGACGACCGCCGCAGGCTCTCCCGTGAGTGCGAGAGCGTGTTCGGCAGGATTGCCGATCGTCGCCGTCGTGAGGACGTATTGCGGATCGCCGCCGTAGTAATCGATGATCCGTTGGGCGCGTCGGAGGATCCAAGCGACGTGCATCCCACCAAGGCCAGTCCACATGTGGGCTTCGTCGATAACGACTAGCGAGCAGTTGGAGTGGAAGTCTGCCCACAGGTGGTGACTCTCCAAATACTGATTCAGCCCGACGAAGTTCGTGATTACGACGTTGCACTCATCGCGGATGCGAGACTTTTCCTCGCTCTTCGTGTCACCATCGTAAACGCCGACACTGATATCCAGCCCAAGCGTGTTACGAAGGAACTCGTTGAGTTCTTGCTCCTGGTCGCGACTGAGCGCCTTTGTCGGATAAACGATAAGCGACCGCGTCTCTGGATTCTCAAGGTATTGACGAGCGATGTGAAGACCGTAGACCAGCGTCTTCCCCGAGGATGTACTAGTCGCCACACACACGTTGTCACCGCGGCCGAGCACCTGGAGAGCCTCTGCTTGGTGGCTCCACGGGTCGAATTCGAGGTTTCGAGCGATCTTGGGCGGAAGCACATCCCCTGCTGGAACAGTCTGTTCCTCACGAGCAGGAATCTCGAAGTTCTCATGAACTTGCCCGAAGTAGCGGTTATTTGGATAGGTACTCTCGAGTTCCTCGCCGGTGAGTTGGAGGATGTCAGTCTCGAAATCGATGTCACCGTTGTTGGTGTTGTCCTTCGAGCTGGTCGTGAGGTCTGTCTGGCTGTGGTCGGTATCGTGGTCGTCGTGCATTGTTAGAAGTCCATGAGTCCGGTTTGTGTGGTGTTTTCATCAGCAGGAGCGCTGGTACGCTTGTGGCCGGGTGTTGCCTCAGCGATGGATTCGTAGACTGCAGCCAGCTCACGGACGTCTGCCTCACAGTATGCCCGAGCAGTGTCCCAGTCTACGTCACGAGCGCGCTCTGGAGATACGAGAAGCCGCTGGATGGTCTTCGCCAGTGATTTCCCATCCACGGCGGCAGCAGCCGAGTCGCGCCCATGCCCGAGAGCCTCAGCGACGTCTTCGACCCGGTTCGTCCGACCGGGGAGGATGGCGTTGTCTTTTCGCACGGCCCAATCGAACAGGTCGTACTCGAACACGGAGTCCGACCAGTAGTCTGCGTACTCCGGTGCGTGTCCTCGGATGAATCGGCTGAGGTGTTTGAAGTCGAAGTTGTGGCCGTTCCACGCGATGAGGGACGTGCGATCGTACTCGCTGGCTAGCCACGAAACAAACTCTCGGGTGGCTTTCCCTGGGTTGTCTCGCGACGGTTCCGTATCGATGAAGTCAACGTACTCGTCTGTTTCAGGGTCGTAGACTCCGATGAGCCAGATGATACTCGGGTTGAGGCCGTCAGTCTCGATATCAATGAACAGCGGACTGTAGTCTGCTGCGGGGACGGCTTCGTCTGTGAGACGGATGACGCATCCTTCGGACAACGCGTGGGCGCTCTGGCGGATGCTCTGCGCTTTCGACTCACCGATACCTCGAACCTCACGAAGATCGCGTTCCGTCGCGGCTGCGACGTCGTCACGCGTCTCATACCCATTCCGAGAGAGCTTCGGGGCGGTTCCCTTGCCCACACCCGAGAGCGCTCGGAGGCCGAATTTATCCGCTGGGGTCGTGGACACAGCGATGCGGCCGCCCACATCAAGCGAAATGCAGGCGAGTTCGGGTGCCCCTTGCCGACGGGTTGGAGCAAGCCCGCGGACGGGAAGGCGAACGCTCTCGTCGTTGACGTCGGCCTTCCACACGAAATCGTAACTAGCCTCCATGGCTCCGGTGAGGAACGTCGCTTCTCGGTCAGTTCGGTGTTGGAAGCGAGCAAGGTGTTCGAGGCCATCGAGCGAGACCTCCAATGTGACTGAGTCGGCGTTCGTCTGGATCTCATCACAGATGACGTAGTCGACGTCGTCTGGGAGTCCTTGTCCACTAGCGGTAGAGGCCCCACCGATGAAGTCGAGCGAACTGACGATGGACACGGTGATCCCGGCAACAGTCTCGGTGTGAACAGCGCTACGCCGAGTGTGAATTACCGGACATGAAGCAGTCCGTTCGACAGTGCTCACCGTTCGCATGTCCAGCTTTTCTTCGACAATGTAGATGAGATCCGCATCGAAGTAATCCACGAGATCTTCGATGGCGGTCGTCGTAGCGTCGACTAGCGCGTCACACCGAAGAGCAAGCAGACGTACTCCAAGGTCGCCCGCCATGTCTCAGCGGGTGGTTGTTCCCTGTCCCAGTCGGCTATAGGTAGGGTGTCCCTCGTTTCGCGTGTTGGTCATACACTCACTATCGGAACCCTCTGGCTTATACTTTCTGACTAGCGACTCTGCGATGTCCCTATCTCAGAACTTAGACGAATTCAAAAGTATCTCTACTGGGATCCGTGGTAGCTATCAATCTCTATGCTCTCACCGGCCAGTAGGTCTATAGAGTACTGAAATGACGGACTATAGTCTTCCCTATGGCTGAACAGGAACCCCTAACAGTTGCTTCAGAAGACGGATTGCGAGCTGCTTGTTTAGCGTCCGATTCGCATTCCCACATTGCGGCGAGTGAACGCACGATGGACACCCGTCTTCACAGGGACAGCTAGAGAGCATTTCCAACGTGCGCTCAAGCATTGTCTCCAGCTTCTCGAACGCTTCTCGAGTAAGTCCGACTCCACCCGGATGACCATCGTGGACGAAAATCGTGCTCCATCCAGTGTGCGGATGATACTCGGTCGAGAGCCCACCAACATCGCGACGAGCACATAGAATCTCGAGTGGGAACAAAGAGATTAGTGCGTGCTCCAGAGCGTGGATACTCGCGAGAAATCCGTCCTCTTCCTCACTCGCAGCTTTGATGTCCTGCTCGATCTGCGGCGGAATTGTGAAATAGAGCCCACGGGTGCGAATTGTCCGTTCAGGAAGCGGATCGTCGAAAGCCCGCTCGACGCCGTCCTCATCTGATGGGTGGTCATAGAGCATGTATCCCGTCACTTCTTCGGCAACCGTGAGATCCGCAAATCCAATAGAGACGGTCTCCCGCGAGGCGAGACCGCCCGTCTTGAGCTCCTCTTCGATAGTAATTCGTTTCTCAGTGAGTGGACGGGTATACCCCATCGTATTCACGGACTTCAGGAGCACACGGTCAGCATCGAATTCTGCCTCTGTCACACGGTATGACTCCTTTTGATGATGATAGATTGCACCGGGGTGTGCATCACGAAGCGCATCGCCAAACGGCAGCGAGGTGAGTGTCCTATCACGCAGTCTATCATAGAGTTCGATTTGCCGATCATCGATAGAGCGGATGTCCATCGTGTGTTGCGGGCTGTCCTCTCCCATGTACTTCCACCGGGGACCGGTTCGAGAGCTAAATCGCTCTAATTGGTCCGCGTCATCAAGAGACGCTACAGTCGTCGAATATTCAGCGCCGAAGTAGGTGTCGTCACTGGTGCGCAGGAACAGCTCTTGAGCCGCACAGCAGACGTGGTCATCTAGTATTTGGGTGTTTGCGGGGTTTACTGCTGCTTGTTCAGGGTCACCGTCGAACAGGAGATCCGGATTCGCCATACAGTACTGGTCTAACGGATTCGGGCTTGCTACGAGGACAACGAGACTCGGATTTTCTCCACGTCCTGCCCGCCCCGCGCGCTGGAATGTGCTCATGCTCGTTCCTGGATGCCCATCAAGAAGGACGACGTCAAGACTGCCGACATCGATGCCGAGCTCGAGTGCGTTCGTACTCCAGACACCTCGAATGGATCCATCGCGAAGCCCTGCCTCGATGGTGGTCCGACGCTCGTCTTGGAGTGCTGAGTGGTATGCAGTAACCTGGTCTGCTAGCTCGTGTTCACCACGCTTTCGAAGTTTGCTATCGCACCAGTTTGCGTACTGCTCGGTTCCCTGTCTGGCCCGTGTGAAGACGAGCGTTTGATACCCTTGTTGAACAAGATCGCAGAACAACCGCACCGTTTCTGGGTGATGGGAACGGCGCTCTCCGCCTATAATCTCGTTGTGGTGGGGTACTTCAACCGCGCTTGATGGTGATGGACTCGCTTCAGAATTGCCTTCTGTATTTGAAGGCAGTCCGTCGGCTGTCGCCGATTCTGCCTCCGGTTCCTCGTCTTCTCTTAGCGGAGGATTCCAGAATACCCACTGGCGAGGGCCTGTCGCACTGGCATCGTCGTTGATTAGTGAGAACTGGCTAGGTTGCTGTCCGGTGACTGCTGCTGCGTGTTCGATTGGATTCCCGATAGTTGCAGAGCAGCAGATGTACTGGGGAGTAGAATCGTAGTACTCTGCCAAACGTGAGAGACGACGGAAAATAAGTGAGACGTGGCTTCCGAATATCCCTCGGAACTCGTGTACTTCGTCGACGACGACCGTCTCAAGCTGTTGGAAGAGCCACTTCCAGTGTTTTGGTGATTTAGAATATGGGAGCAAACTTTTATGGATCATATCGGGGGTGGTCAAGAGAACATCTGGTTGGCGGGCCCAGACTTCGCGTTTCTCGGAGTCCGTCAGTAGTCCTGTATATGTCGCAACGTCGACGCTCTGACTTCCCTCAAGATCTGCAGCAATCTTGGAGATGGTATCCCTTTGATCGTTAATCAGAGCGTTCATCGGTGCGATATAGAGCGTCTTACCGTGGTGATCAAGAGCGCGTTCGAGTGCTGGCACCGTATAGGCGAGACTCTTACCGCTAGCCGTCGGAGTAGCGAGCACGACATTGCCTCCGTCTCGGACGACTTCGATTGCGTCCGCTTGGTGTTGGAAGAGTTCGTTGATATCGTGACGAGAGAGTGCGCTCGCTAACCGGTGATCAAGATCGATTGGTGAGGTTTCGGCCGAGGCCCCTGGCGTTCGCTCTTGATGGGTGATTTGACCCTCGTAGTAGGGGCGGTCTCTAAGCCACTCGATTGTCTTCTCCACGGACGGTTCTCGATTCACGTGATCTTGTATTGTGGTTGTCTATTCTCGCTCTACTGAGACGATTCCTTCGAACTTCGGTTCACGAGACGAGCGACATACGCCGTAATGCGCTGAAACACGCTTCTCTCTGTTTGCTCTTCAGCATCCGGGGTGGTCTTTTGCTGTTGATCGTCCTCTCTGTATTCTTCGAGGACCTTGCGGAACGTCGGATCGGGCTCAGTCGGCAACTCGTAGTGATCTCCCCGTGCGAGTGCTTCTTTCCGGTCGCAGGCTTCCTTGCACGAGATCCGTTTTTCATTATTGCTATCTTCTTGCCAGTCAACCATACCAAAGAGAGCATCATACTCCTGACTGCCAACGAGAGCTTGTGAGGTGATGCCGACTGCAAGCGCTTGGAAACGAAGGGCCAAGAGTGATGCCACGAGCCCGTTGTTCGTGGCCACGGAGGGCGCCCGCTCATCACCTTCACCATCATCCGCCAGCTCTTCACCGTCATCCAGGCCTTGGACGTATCCCGCTCCACGGGCGGCATCTGGCTCTCTGTCGTGAATCACGCCTTCTTCCTCATCTCCGTGGAACCAGTGGCCAGTACACTCGAGACAGGGATGTCCTGGTCCAGTAGCGGAGACAAGCGATCCAGACCCGATGTCGAGTTCATCTTTTTCGTCATTCGGGATGAGCTCGGTACCCCCGTCGAGAACAGGAATGAGGTGGGCATGTGAGACCTCGTCGAGGAGGAATCGAACCCAGTGCGTGTCAGCGGCGTTGATAATGACATCGCAGTCGAGCAGTTGTGGAAGGCAAGCGTGCTCCTCGTCTTCCTCGACTACGCTTCCGTACTCTGCCTGTGCGGTGAACCGCGGGTTCGTCGCCGACCGCTCCGCGACTTTCTTTGCCACCTCGACTTTCGGCTTACCGACATCATCAGCTGTAGCGCCGTAAGACCGATTGAGGTTCGCACGTTCGAGGTAGTCAAAGTCGACGAAGATCGTTTCTTCTACACCGAGACGTGCTAATTGTTCGGCGAGGAGCGAACCGACGCCGCCGAGGCCTACGACTCCAACGCGGAAGCCAGCAAGCGTCTGTTGACCGCGTTCCCCCCAGAGCTCTACCGTAGAATCCTGAGCTTCTGAGTCGATCGCTCCGCCCGTACCAGCCGGCCCAGCAGCATCCCTGATCGTTGGGAGCTTTTTGATTCGTTCACCTACAACTCGGACCGCTGTTGCGTGCGTGAACTCACCTGTTTCCTCTCCGGTACGGCTTGCCCCTTCAGCCTTTGATGAGTTCGGGTAGACGAACTCATACGCCCGAACCGACCATTCGCGTTGGCCAGTCTCGGCGTTAGGACGATCAGTCACGATACCCGCTGCGAGCGGGACCTCCGAGCCGAGATTCAGACCGATGTCGTACAGTTCTTCTTTGTCAGCTATTTTGTCGGGGCCAGACGGAGTCGCACCGCTTCCCGGATGGGTGTGGATGAAGATCAGACCCGCTCCTGCCACTTCTGCAGCCTCGTTGATTGCTCGCAGCGTATAGTCTGGGTGGAACTTTAGCTGGCCGTCGAAGTAGACGTCTCCCGGGCCCGGTTCGACGACCTTCTGTAACAGGTACGTCGTCCTTCTGTCTCCCGTGCTCGGGGTGATGATTCCGATCGCTCCTCGCTCGGGTAAACCATGCAGATGGTGGCCTTCTGGCGGCTTCAGGAATCCATCAAGTGTCTCCCATGTCTCTTCACTGAGCGCAAACTGGAATTCTGCCGCCTGACTGGGTGGCGACTTCTCACCGACTGCACGGGCACGGTACGCTCCTGTCATGCTATCCCGTTTCGAAGCCTGCGTCGATCACTTCGATTGCACGCACAGCGTGCTCCGGCTTTTCTGGCTTAAAATTCAGGTGTGACCACCGCAGGCTGAAGGTAATTCCCTGATCGACTCCCAAGTCGTTCTGAAGATACTTGTCTTGGTCACGACGGGCCGGATTGTTGTCTTTCCATCCCTCCCGATCGGCACGTTCGACTGGCGGGACAGTCACAACCCAGTGAGGATCGCTGTTGACGAAATTCTCAGGGAGGAAAATGTACACCTCCGCTTGCTCTGGTGTGTAGGGGTGTTGATACACATTGAAGTCGAACTCACCAAGCCAGACTGCGATTTCCCCGTCGTGTCTTCCAACCGGGATTGCTGGTGTGTGTCTTTCTCTGAGGGCCGAAAGCGCCTTCTGAAACGAAGGTTTCAGATTCTCTTCTGCGAGCCTGGTTGGTGGGGAAGGCCCATCCATCTCGCCCGTCGACGTTTCGCCTTCACTCACGACCGACCGCTCCCCTTCGGGACAATTCGGAAGAACTTCCGATTCTCGTCACTGAGGTCGACGGTGTCGGAGTCCTCGAACTGAGTGTTCTTGGGCTTGTTCTTTCCTTCCAGAGCGTAGAGCCACTTCTGGTCGGTTTTATCCTCATCTGTTCCTGCTTCGATCATAATCGTCTCTGCGGTCTGAACGGGGTCGTCGAACCGAATCGTCGTATTCCCGATGTGGATCGGGTACGTCCGGTTCTCCTCCCCTTGGTCTTCATCTCCCATACCACTACATCTATTCTGGGATGACTTATATCTTGCCACTAGCAACATTCGAAACACGCTAAATCAGAAATTGCGCCCTTTCGTTGGGAGATGCTGTGAGATGGATCAATCGGATTTGACTCCCCAGTGTACGAAATCCGCAAGCTCGAGGGGCAAACGACAATCTTTGGAGTGTATTCAGCAGTGTTGAGTACCACGAGAAGCTCACATCGCGTCCGCCGATCTATACAAATTTCTTGGTCACCGCTTCAGAAGGCTACGAGCGCGTGACAAAAATCCTTCTCGTGGATCGTCGGTAGTCGTCTCACCAAGCCAGTCGAAGAACTCGTCCGGCGTCTTGATGATCAAATCGAGTCCCCGCTTTTCGATTCGAACCGTCATGGGAGGGTCGCGCTTGTACTCGTGGAGTTCGAAGTTCATCGACTCCGGGAAGGTCACCTGTAGCGTGTCACTGTCTTTGGCGATTTCGACGTCCTCTCGGTCGAGGAGGTTTCTCCAGCGCTCTCTGCCAGTATCATACGCTTGCTCAGCCGGTTCGGTGGGGAAGTAGTCTGGCAGCGGTCGGTCGGCGTACTCATAGAGGTCCTGCATGGCCGCTCTCACTTCTCGAAGTGCGTCAGAGTCAGTTCCCAGTTCGAGATCGCGGTTGAGATACTCGTAGCCGAACCACTGGAAAATCGGGTTCTCCGTGTCGATTAGACGGTTTACTTCAGCTTCTCCCTGATGTGAGGTCATAAAATTCACGTCGAATCGGAGGATCTTAGCACGGTTACGGAACCACTCTCCAGGCCGTTTATCGTTCGAGATGAAGGCGAACATCGGATAGGCCGTTTCGCCGGTCCATCCACTCCAGTAGTTTCGAAGCGTGTCCAGCGAATTCACCTTCTGCTTTGTGATGTCGTCGACGACGACGGGGAATGACGTGTGTGCTGAACGCAGATTCCGGACTTTTCGCTTCCCAATTTCGTCTGCGTCGACGGGTGCTTCGACACGGTTCCCACTGATCAGTGACAGGGCAAATCGACAGAATGTCCCTTTTCCTCCGTTTGACTCGCCAAAGACGTAGAGGTACGGGAGAGCCTTGTCAAGGTTAATCCCGTGCTCACGGTAGAACGCGGCCTGTCGATTGGCGAATGGGGCCCAGAAGAACCAGAGTAGTGCTTCGTACATGTGGGCTTTGACCGCTGTTGGGTTGTTGGAATTTCCATAGTTGTCCACCGTCGCAAAGTAGTCCTCAATCTCAGCGAGCGCCTGATCGACCTGCTCTGGGTTAGACGGGGGCTGTGTAACACGATAGACCGTGCCGTCATAGTGGAACTTGAGTTCGTCCTTGGACTCGTTCAGGTGCATTGTCGGGACATCAAACACCTGTTGCGCATACCGCTGAAATGCATCTGGGGTCGTCGTCAACGTATCATTCGACACTGTCGCATCGAAGTCGGTCATCTGCGACAATGTATCAACTGTCGACTCTTCGTACCCGCGTAGAGACAAGGTGATGCGGTCCTGCGGCGCATCTTCCAAATCTGGATCATTTTCGCCAGATTCGCCTTCTGTATCGAGCTCTGGTTCCTCTGATCCCTGCTCTGCGGCGGTATCTGTGCCTCCATCGAGTGCAAGATCCACCGTTTCAACTTCTGCATCAATATGGTCCGCCAGACGACCGTGAACCTCTCCAAGTTCGTCTTGTGTACCGACACGACCTTCGGTGTACAGTTTAATCACCTCTTCTCGGTCATCGTCCGAGAGTTCGAGTTGTTCGGAGAGATCCTCCAAGAAGGGTCCACCACTGTTGTACGAGTCCCGGTGATCACGATAAAGATCCTCAAACTCCTCGTAGAGCTCACTGTCCGTCTTCGTATCGTAGACGACGCCCATGTTCGTCTGATTTGACCATGCATTTCGAGAGAGATTCGGGGAGCCAACGATGACCTTCGCCGGTGTACCGTCATCGGTGTCCTCGGGGTCGGTTTCAACCGTAGCCTCTCCGCCAAGAGTCATCTGGTCCTCATCCTCTTCTTCTAAGACAGAGCTGTGGTACTCAATGAGATACAGCTTGGAGTGAACTTCTTTGTTCTCACAGAGGTAGATTACGAGCTTGCCTTCACTCCTAAGCTGTTCAAGCCGATCTGCGAGGTCGGGCTTGTCGATGAGGCGCTCGCGGTAGTCGGAGACGTCCCCGACGACCACCTCTAGGGACTCCAAGTCGTCGAGGTCCTCGAAGAGGTCCAGAATAAACTCGGGGGAGTCACAGTAGGTGACGACACGCATTCGTTTTGCGCCATCGAATACGTCAGAGAATGACCGCCAGCTCTTGAAAATCTCGACGTGGCTGTGATCACTGCTTCTGGTATCGAGAGGAACGTCGAACTTCATTGGGTTCGAAATTGGACCTTCATCATTTAGATATAATCCGGCCGAGGTTCGTTAGGGCCACTTTCCGTACGACAATCTGTAGGTTCGATCCATCCAGCTGTAATCTTGGCTCGTTTGTCGAATGGATGCCGACTCGTGTGTTCATATGCCATCCTCTTTGAGGCCACCAATACTCTGTCAGGAAATAAGTCTTCCGACTAGAACCATCTCAAACACAGTATTATGAGAATATCGTCATCAAAAAGTAGTTATATCTCTAGTCTGGTGGGACTATTATGGCAGCAGACACCTTGACCGCGAGTGATCTCGTCGCGGCGGAACGAGATGGCGAGTATGGTCTTACAGTCCCGTTGCGGATCGACAAGGTCGAACGAACCTCAGACCACGACTGGTGGGCGCAGCTTGTACACTGTTCAGATGTGCTGGGGACGCACGTGAAGCTCACAGTTTTCGACGATAACGACTGCGATCTCGTCGACTACTCCTTTGAAGAAGGCACCTGGTATGAATTCGACGACGTCAACCCTGACGTGTACCAGGGAACCATCGGTATCAAAGCAAAGTGGGATCGGCAGGTCCGCCAGCTCTCTGGCCGCCCAGAGATGCCGTCCTCAGAGACGACGGATATCGTTCGTCGACTCGGTGCATCCGATGCCATTGCAGCACTCGACATCGAGACGATTACGACTGTTTCCGAGCGAGAACTCGAACCACCGAACCCAGACCATCAGGAACTACTCTGTACCGGCGTTGGATACCGAGGTAGTCCGAGCGAGGAGATTGAGGCTGAGGTCCTCTTCCGTGAAGACGAGACGGCTTCTGCGGAACTCGACGCTATTGAGGCGGTTGTGAACTGGCTCGATGCGAGGGATGTCGATGTTCTCATCACCTTCGGGGGCGCGTGGTTCGACCTCCCAGTCTTGGTGGGTCGTGCGGAACGGGCCGCTGCGGAAATCGGTGAGCCTGGACGAGCAGAGAATGTACGTACAGCACTCGAGTCATACTACCATGCCGACCTCTCGTCGGCAAAGAATCGGGTGCTAGGGGAAGGTTCACTCGAGGATATGGCTGAACATGTTGGATCACCCGCACCGAAGACGTTCTGGACGGATTACGAAACTGGACTTGAACCGCAGACGTGGCGCGAGAGCCAGTGGGAGATCATGCGAGAGGAAGACCGCGACCCACCATCCGACGATCTTGCGGATCCCACCGTATTCAACAGCGACGTTCCGTACTTCGGCGAGGCGTGGCTAACGGCTAGCGCAGCAGGAGAGGTCAATCGAGCCTCGAACCTGTATGCGTGTCTCGAAACCTATACGCTCGCAGACATCCATCCCTTGTTCGCGATAGCTGACGATGAGCGGTCGACCGGTCAACCGTCATTCCCGATGACCTACTAGCGGCCTCCGTCTTCTTGACGCCACTCGTCCCCGCAGGGAAGGGAACTGTGCTGGCACCACCGACAGTGCTCCCCAGTCTCGTACCCGCTGAACGATGTCTCTGTGATTCGATCCATCGTCGTCGACACCGCTGCTCGTACTGAATCTAGTTCACCCTCATCGAACGAACGGGCCTCGACTTTTGGACCGATATCGCCGACATAGGCGTATCCCGCGCGGGTAATCGGTTCCTCGTAGAGGTCACGACAGGCGAGCAGGTACAGTGGCAGCTGCTTGTTCTCGTCAATGTTTCGGTGACGCTCGGTGGCTTTGTAGTCGATGACGACCAACTCACCGTCCGGGGTCCGATAGACGGCGTCGATAAACCCGACGAGTTCGTGGCCATCCACTTCTAGCTGGAACTCTCGTTCAGCATCGACGATTTCCCAGCCGCTTAGATCGAGGTCGAAATACCGGTCGATGCATTCCTTCGCGACCGGTAATTCATCCGTGGCACGCCGTTGTCCGGCCAGCCGCTCACAAATAGCGTACCATTCTGCTCGCTCTGCTGCCTGTTCCTTCGCAGCGATTTCTGCGGTATCGTGAAACAGAAGCCCGACTATCCGCTGTGAGATACCGTCTCCGCCATAGCCGTTCTCACGGTAGTCGGAGAACCCGTTGACGACGTAGTCCAGGAAGTGCTGTCGGGGGCACTCCTCGTAGGCCTCAAGTGAGGTATAACTGTGCTGGAGTGCCGGGTTTGGGGTCATTGGCCCAGTCAGGGCATCAATTGAAAATCGTCGGTTCTCAGGTTCTCTCTCTATTGAGCCTTCTATGAGCTTGTTTCCGAATGTGATCACGCGGTCTCGTCCGTCTGATGCTGAGAGGTTCTCAGAGCCGTACGTCACTTGTCCAGAGACGTCCCCAACTACTGTGCTCGCGAGAGAGGCTGTCCAATCAGCATGGTTCGATGGAAGACACTCCTGTAAATCGCGCCAGATCGGGAGGTGACCGTTACTTGGCCGCCAGGGAACGGATTCTGGAAGGATGCTCTCGACAGCATCGTGTACGGGCCTTTCGTCGTCTGTGTCGTTTTCCTCTCTGCTTCCGTGGAGTACGAGTATCTCTTCGGCACGAGTGATCCCCACGTGAAGTATTCTGCGGGCCTCGTTGGCATCTTGAGCGACGAGATCTTTGTCGAACACTGATTCTGGACCTTCAGACAGTGCTGACTCGAATGTATCGTAGGTTCGTGACCCTGGTTCCCACTCGTCAGCGGTCAACCGGGGCATCAGAACCACGGGAAAGTCGAGTCCCTTACTCTTGTGAATGGTCATGACGTTGACCGCGTCGTCGGCCAGTTCTGGCTGACTTGTCGGTGCCGACCCGCTCTCCTCGAGGAGCGAGTCATAATGCTGCAGCGAATCGATGAATTGCGGCGTGAGTGGGGGCTGTACAGCGTCGTTTCCATACTGGTCGATAATCTCGTCCAGCTGCGCCAGGTCACGACGCTCTTGCTCACTGAGGTACCAGTCGATGTTGGTTAGGCGTTTGAGTTCCCGGTAAAGGTGGCTGAGGGAGGCTGTTTCACGTAGTTTGAGAAGGCGAGAAATGTGTTCTCGTACTTCCTGAATACGGTCGGGCTCATCGAATACTTCGAGGGGTTGGTTGCATATCCCAGCATATGTACCGTCATCGTGGCTATTGACACGACGCAGATCAGCATCGGTGAGACGGTAACGCATCGTCAGTATCCGGTTCCAGCTTACGTCGTCTTCTTCGGGACGAGCCAGCGCCTTTAGATAAGCAACGACGGTGCCGACCCCGATTGATTCCGTGGAGAGGTCTCCCGCAACCTGATAGGGTATTCCTGCCTCGTCGAACCCTTCGAGAATTGGGGTTGCGTGGTCATTATTCCGAACGAGGAGTGCTATCTCCCCTGGATCGTATGCCCGGCCTAGTGCTTCTGCATCGCCACTCAGAAGATTTCGGGTGACAGTCACCAACTGTTCAGCTCGGTCGTCTTCGTCGTCGGCTTCCTCAACGACCGCGACCGTGTCTCCGTCGAAATCGGGTTCGTCGACACGCGTGAGCGTTTTGGTACTCCGCCGATCCGCTAACCGCTCTAGTGCTTCATTCGCGAGGTCGAGAATAGGCTGACGTGACCGGAAGTTCTGTTCTAGCGGTTCGTCTTCCAGATCGGGCCCGAAGACGTCGTCGAGTTCGTCAGTGATGTTCGCGACGTTCGCGCCGCGCCATTCGTAGATTGCTTGGTCGTCATCGCCCACGACAAATAGGCGATCCTCTGAGACAAGGGACGTAATGAGGTCGAACTGGAGACGATCAGTGTCCTGGAACTCGTCACAGAAAACGTAGTCCCATCGGTCGCCCAGACCCTCTCCGACGTCAGTCTCGAGCAGCTCTACTGTCTTGACCACGAGACCATCGAAGTCGAGCAGATTTCGACGGTCGAGCTCTCGCTCGTATGCCTCATACCCTGTGTTCAAATCCAGGGCAGTTTTGCACTCGTCGAGAGCGTTTCGGAGGTAGTCTGTCAGTTCGAGCTTCAGGTCGTTTGGTATCCCGCTCGGAGCACTACTGTACCCTCCAAGGAGATATTTCGGCAGCTTGTGTGCATCCTCGGGAAGCGACCGCTCACCAGCCTCATGCTCCTCAAACGCTATTTCGAGTGCGTCACAGAGGTCAACGAGTCGGTCGAGAAAGTCTTTGATGCTTGCCTCTAATCCTTCATCGCGGAGGGTATCCCGTTCTGCGACGAGGTCGGCTCGTGTATCCGGGATGCCGTCGAGAACGGTCGAAACTGAACGACCTCCAAGATGGTCACTTGCAATCTCCTCAACACGGTCTGGCACAGCATCGAGCTCATAGACTTGTTCCGGTGACCCGAGATACTCCTCGATCTCTGCGGGCGAAATCCCACTTCGCTTCATCGACCCGATAAAGGAGAGGAGTTTCGATGCGACGCCGCTCACGTATGAATCTGGGCCGTAGACGTTGGGTTTGACGGCACGGTAGTCGATTTCGTCGAGGACATCGAGCACGATGACGTACTTTTCAGCATCCGTTGCGATCTCGAAGTCTGGATCTAATCCCGCATCATAGGCATAGTCCGTCAGTATCTCGTTGCAGATAGAGTGGTACGTATACGCGTCGACGTCATACCCTGCGGGTCCGAGTTTTGCGTTGAGTTTCTCACGCATCGAATCAGCGGCGTTGTTGGTGAAGGTCAACGCGAGAATCCGATCCGGAGAAACTCCGTGTTCGTCAATGAGGTTCTCGATTTTCCGGACCATCGTGAACGTCTTTCCGGTCCCCGCACCTGCGAGGACCCGCATGGGATACCGCTCCGACTCGATGATCGTCCGCTGCTGTGGCTTCGGATCCTTATCGTCTTCGATGGTTGGGAGCCAATCAGGCATGTCGTCGCTCATCGCTTCACCCCCTCTGCGAGAGATTCTGTGCACATCTCTCGGTACTTGCAGTCGGGACAGGCCTCATCGTGAATGAGTGGGAACGGATCTGGGTTGTGAGAGCCGCTCGTGATCCCTTCGTGTGCACGTTGTAGGAGATTCCATATCGTGTCATGATACTCTTCGTAGATGTCCGTGGTATCGCGTGGATAGCCTCGTACAGAGATTTCATATCCGTCTGGTGTACTTTCGAACGACGTGTGATTCAGGAGACCGTAGAAACTGAATCGAATCTTCATCCCGTCCTCGTAGAGATCAGATTGTTTGACGCCCTCGATGTATGTGGCCGCCTGGAATACGTTCTTGACTCTCTTCGGGTCGTGATCCGTTCCGTCTAGGTGGTCCTCAAGGACGCTAGCAGTATTGGACGTAATTACGTCCCTGAGCTTCCGCTTGTAATCGATGACGTGGATCCCTTCGTCCGTCCGAAGAATATTATCGGCTCTCCCGCGCAATCCGAGGCCGTTCTCGACGCAATCGAGCCACTTCTCCGTCGCAACGGATTGACGAGCGTGATCGATGCCGTGGCCACCATCAGGGTCAAAGAAGGTCTTGATTGCCTCTAGATTTTCGAGGCGCTGGTATTCCTGGTGAGCGTTTGATGCGTACTCGTCCGGAGAGATATGTTCTCTCCATTGCTCAGGGAATGCCTCTACTGCCCGATCGTAGATGATCTGGGCGTCATCTTCTGGGCTAGTTGCTTCGCAGACTACCTCGATCGTTCCGTGATAGGCCCGCCCCTGGTTCAGGTACAACCGTGTCTTCTCTGGGGCGTTGACCTTCTGTACGTACTCATAATCGAACTTCCGCTGGCAGTCCGCGTAGGTCGCGAGGCGCGACGGTGAGAGGAAGGTAACGTCAGTCACGTCGAACCCCTCCAGCGGCGAACTCGATACGTGCTTGCAGCGCATCCCGAAGCTGCTCGCCACGGCTCCCGCTTTCACTGAGGAGGTGCTGAATCTCCGAAAGCTCAGCTTCGACCTCGTCGAGAGAGACCGTCACATCCTGGCTGTGAGAGCGACGGACGTCTGCAAGGGCGTTGTCGACCCGAGAGAGCAGATATTCTTCCGCTCTTCGCTCGCTCCTGATTTCTGATTCTGTCGCTTCTTTCACCCACGGCAACTGCCGGTACGCGTCCGTGAGAAACCGCGACGGCTGAGCACGCTCTTCCAGTGCGGTGTCTTTGTGATTGTACAGACAGAAGTACAGCCGGTCGCCAGCAGCAGTTGCTCCGATGGCGAGCCGCCGCCGTGCATGCTCTGCATGGTATCGTCGGAACGAGCGGCTTGACGCAGTCGAGGAGGTTGGGAAGGTGTCAGTGACATCTTCTGCCCCGACCTGTGTTACGCCCGGATAGTCCGGCATCTCAGAGAGGCGTTCCTGGGGAAACAACCGAGTCAGGGAAGGAAATCCAGGATACTCTTCGTCGACGATGTCCAGCAAGAAGACTACTCGGAAGGACCCGTTTTTAATCGCCTGTAAGTGATCGACTCGGACACCTCCGTCAAGTTCGGTCGAACTTGTTTGGTTCTGTTGAGGGGCATACTCGTGGGCCCGTTCAAGCATCGTCGCGAATGACTTCCAGGTCGTTTCAATGAACGACGTGTCTTCTACGAACTCTGCCATCGCGAACGCCCGCTGAACGTTCCCAAATTGAGCACGAACGTTCAGTGGAGACGTCTCCTCAGCAATTCGAACCTTCATATTTGACTCGGTCGCCCACCGTCGGAGCGGACTCGAGAGGCCCTCCATCTGCTCGATAGAGGCCAGAATCGATTCGTCTAAGACCGAGGCTTCCAGCAGCTCTGTTCGAGCACCGTCATCATCGGCCGCCAGATAACGAACGACTTGCAGTAGCTCTCGAATAGCGGGGTCATCGCCGAACCCCGTGACAGTCGAGGACTCTGTCGGAATCCCTGTCTGCTGGAAGGCACGAAGCGTCTCGATTACTGCAGAACCGCTCTGCTTCAGTGCGACGGCGAAATCCTCGTAATCCCAGTTCTCTCGATCTCGAAGCCGCTCGATTTCATCGGCGACTTTCCTAATCTGTTCGTCGGCGGTTTCTGTCGGGATGACGTTCACCTCTCCCGCCTCAGGATCTTCGTGAACGATTTCATTCGCTAGATATGCGCCTGTCGCCGCCGGTCGAGATGGGGGCGCTGTCCTAGCGGTAGACTCTGTCCTCGAAAATGAGACGTAGTCAGTAATTGGTCCCGGCTCGATCCATGTACGCCGAACACTTGCGTTCTCTTCTGCTACACATACCAGTTCCAGCCCATCCGCTACGGTAGCGAGATAACGACGGTCGAGCGGTAGGAACTCCTCGAACTCGACGGCGAGGATCGCCTCCACATCGACTACGTCATCTCGTTTCTCGGTCTCCGACAGCGCAGCATTCGCCTCAGTGATTAGTTGGCCGCGTTCGAGGTGGTCGTGTTCGTCGAGCCAGTCGTGGAATTCCTCAACGAGCTCTGCGACTTCGATTAGCTCGGACGTCTTCTCGAAGGAGATATCCTGCCATGTGGCAGTTTCCATGAGCTGGGCAATATCGCTCAGAAAGGAGGGTTGCTTGGCTGCACGCTGGAAATGCTCGCTGTCCCACTCTTGATCTTCGAGGAACCGATGGACGAGCTCGCGACGCATTGCGTCTGAGAGAATCGCCCGGTCATCGGTCTGGTTCACAATATCGGTCGCTTGCACGACCAAGGACGTTACTCGTGGGACAGCTGATCCAGGTACTGTGTCTTTGAGTTCCTCCCGAAACGTCTTCATGCTCGTCGGAGAGCCAGTGATGACAAGGATATCTTCTGGATTATATGACTTGAGCAACACCTGATATTGCTGAATTACTGTTGACCTGAGCTCTCCGGTGCCAAATGGAACAGTAAGGAGTGTCCCATCGAAGTGCTGGACCTCAGACACAGTTACCGCCCCACGCGTTCACCTGTTGTTCCTCGATGAATCGGTGGCCGGCCCAGATTCCCCTTGGCTGAGCGCCTGATGGTGATTTGCAAGGTAAGCCGAAAACGAATCTAGTCAAACGGGGACATATCATATTGAGGCCCCTCACAGCCCACCTACAAGAACGTTGGTGCTACGCTAAAACTGAAATTTGCCTCATCAGGATGCTACATATTTATACTATCCCGGGGTCAAGTTCCTGTATGACAGATCCATCTGACGGTTCTGATTTCATCGCAGACGCTGAATGGCACAACGAGTGGTGGGATACGGACGGTGGTTCACTATCTGAGTTAGAGGAAACGGCTTCTCTAACCCCCCGATCGGACTTACTCAAGGTACTGCAGTCAATTGATAAAGAACGAGAAGACGAAACGGAGAGTCTCGTCTATCCTATCTACGGACCGACCGGCATCGGGAAAACGACGCTTATTCAACAATTCATCGCTGCAATTCTTGATTCAGACATCGTGGACTTCTCTCCAGGACACCGTGATTTAGATATTGTTGGGACCGTTGATCCACGTCGGATCCTCTATGTTCCTCTCGAGGATTCCCTCTACCATCTCGAACCTTCGAGCAGTGCTGTGGAAAAACTAGAAAACGTTATCGACTACTTCCGTTCTCACGTCGCTCCCCGCCGAGGCCGTAAGTACATCGTCCTCGACGATATTGGGGCTCTACGACTCGATGAAGATGAACAGAGTGCCCTTCTCGACCTTGTAGATGATGATACCTATCTACTGCTGACTGGTATTGTAGAATCGCAGGTCGACCTGAGTGGTATCTCGGCTTCGAGCGAGCCCAAGATCAATTATCCTCGTGCGATGTTGCCGATGAAGTTTGTAGACACCATCAAGCAGGGAGCATATGATGACTCTGCGTTACTCGAGACAGACTCTGAATTTGCTCTTCGTGTGGAGTCACATCAAACGAGGAGTATGGATGGTGAGTCGCTGATAAAGGATGTTCGGAGCAATTTATCTGAATCGGAAAACCTAGATGACGCGGTCGCGTCGTTGAATCAGCTTTACTTTGAGACTTTCTCGGATGTTGAGCGAGATGGACTGTATGAGGCCGCTCATGAGTACTTGCAGAAAGGGGGAATCTTCCTACGCGCTACGGAAACCTCGGTCAAAAATGAGCTTATCCGTTCTCATCTCCTCTTATATCTCTACAAGGAACTTGCGGAGTATGAGTCGATTCAACGACCTGAGAACCTCCATCGGATTG
Source organism: Haloprofundus halobius (assembly GCF_020097835.1). Classification (GTDB taxonomy): domain Archaea; phylum Halobacteriota; class Halobacteria; order Halobacteriales; family Haloferacaceae; genus Haloprofundus; species Haloprofundus halobius. Next base: position 78,323 of record NZ_CP083669.1, on the reverse strand, counting down.
CCTCATTGGCTGCGAGCCAGGCTGGGAATGAGCTCAGATATACGGACATCAGTGAACAATTAGAGGTCGATCGTCGGACTGTTGATTCATACCTGTCCGTGCTGGATGACGGGCTCTCAGTTTCGGAATCCCATGACTTCTCTCTTCAACGTCACCGTCGAACTCGGCTCTATCTCCGGAATCCGCGCCACGTTGTCCTTCTGTCTCAACGTCAGGAACACCACGGATTCGAGACATATGAGAAGACGCGATCGCTCAATCACGAGTTCGAGTACAAGCTAGCTCGAACCGTCGCGTTCGACCATGCTAAGCGGCTGGCGTGGAGGGTTGGCGGCTCAGGTGACGAGGACCCTCAGGTCGAATACTACGAAACTGAGTCGGGGACAGTCGACTACATCCTCCACAATGAGGATGGGGTAGTTGTCCCGTTTGTTCTCTCTTATCATCCACACGCGGGGAATGCTGATGAAATCGCAGTAGAATTCGATCCCACTGTCGGGAAGCACCCGAAACCTGGCGAAGAGGAGCTTCTCGATCTCGATTACGAAGCTCCCTACCGGTTCATCATTGCTGATAGCCTGCCAAAGGAAGTGACTCGGTCGGGCTCACTCATTATAGAGCGGGATGGCGTCAACCTCTGTTACATTCCCTACTGGTTGTTCCTCCTCATCTGCTAATTATGAGAGACGCCACCTCAGAACCGAACGGGAATTTTTACAACGGCTGGCCAGAAAGACCGCGACATAGCCTCATGCGGATGGCCAAATGCGATACGAAAGATGGATTTGACGCACGGCCATCCAACAGGAGCATTGGGATTGCGGTCCTCGGTGCATGGCAGTCTGATCGATCCCTCCAGTCACGAACCTAACCATGTCTAAGCAAGTTACACGAGACGGAAATCGAGAACAGCTTCAGGAACTGCTACGAGATCTCTTCCAGTTCGACGCCGCCGATCTCAACTTTGGTGTCTACCGCATACTGAACCAGCGCCGAGACCGAATTGAGCAGTTCATCGAAGAAGATCTCCTCGACGCTGTTGACGAAAGTCTGGAATCTCTGGCTGATGCGAAGCGCGCGGAGATTGAAGAGGAGCTGGAGGAGAAAGCCGCAGAACTGCGTCAGGACTGGGACAATGATATCTTCAACCCCGATGGATCGCTGAAGGACCAGTACACAAACCTCGGACAGAAGGACCTCGAAGAGTACCAGGACCTCTGGGAGACGCGGGAAGACGTCGCCGTTGCGGAGGAGACGGAAGCCCGTATCTTCAATGACCTGTACCGGTTCTTCTCTCGGTACTACGAGGACGGAGACTTTCACACCAAGCGCCGTATCTCCTCGAAGGACTCGAAGTATTACGTCCCGTACAATGGGGAAGAGACGTATTTCCACTGGGCGAACAACGACCAGTACTACGTCAAAACGGGCGAGCACTTCACCGATTACCGGTTCGATGCCGACGAGTGGACCGTCGAGTTCCGTTTAGAGGAGGCGGACGTGCCGCAGGACAACGTCAAGGGAGACAGCCGATACTTTGTACTCGGTCGTGGCAACCCGGTTTCGACGGACGCTGACGAGCAGACGGTAACGATTCGATTCCAGTACCGACAGATCACTGAAGACGAGGCCGATGACTACCTCGAGGCGTACAATGAGGCGACGGGCGACGATCGAAGCTCCTTCGCGCACATGACGCCCGAAATGCGGTGTGACGCTCTCGAAGGACGTATCTTAGACTATGTCGAGAACGCAGGAGCTGAACGCATTCTTACTACCGAGAAGGACGACGATGCTACCTCGACGGTACTGAAAAGCCATCTCACCCGATACGTCTCGGAGAACTCCATGGACTACTTCGTCCATAAAAACCTCCAAGAGTTCCTTGAGGGCGAACTCGAGTTCTTCCTCCAGAACGAAGTTCTCGATGTCGACGAACTGATCAAAGCAGATGACGGTTCGTCCCCACCGGTGCTTCGTGCTCGGACAGTGCGCGACATCGCGGAACGCATCATCTCGTTCCTAGCGCAGATTGAGGACTTCCAAAAGCGGCTCTTCGAGAAGAAGAAATTCGTCGTGCAGACAGACTACATGGTCACTCTCGACCAGGTCCCCGACGACCTCTACGACGAGATTCTCGAAAACGACGAGCAGCTCGAACAGTGGGAGGACGTCTATAACACGAACCAGTGGGATACGGATTTGAAGTGGCAGGGTGAGTTCGACCAGACGTTCTTGAACAATCACCCCTACGTGATGATCGACACTGCGCTATTCGACGATGGGTTCAAGCTGAAACTCTTGTCCGCATTCGAGGATCTCGAAGAGGCTACGGATGGCGTGCTGGTCAATAGCGAGAACTTCCAGGCACTCAATCTCCTTATAGAAAAGTACCGGAATGAGGTCGACTGCACATACATCGACCCGCCGTACAACACTGGTGGCCGTGACTTCATCTACAAAGATAACTACCAACACTCGTCGTGGCTGTCTATGATGGCGGATAGACTTCAGATGGGTCGTCAAATCTTATCTGGTGAGGGAGCTCTCTTCGCGAACGTTGATGATAATGAACACGGGAACTTACGTCAACTTATAGACAATGTATACGGGAAGGAGAACTTCGTTGCCAATGTGATTTGGGAGAAGAAATATGCCCGCCAAAACGATGCAACATGGTTCAGTACATCGCATGACCATCTTTTGGTTACGGCGAAGGACAAGGAAAAATGGGAAATCCACCCTCTCCCCCGAACTGAGGATCAAAACAAAGCATACACAAACCCCGATGGAGATCCCAGAGGGCCTTGGCAGTCAGTTGTATACACTTGCAATAAGACTGCTGAACAACGACCTAACCTATACTATCCTATCGAACATCCGAAGACAGGGGAGGAAATTTGGCCCAGCAAAACACGAGTCTGGGCTTTCGACCAAGAAACCCATAAGAAGAATGTAGAGGAAGATCGGCTTTGGTGGGGAGAAAATCAGGAGAAGACAAAGCCAAGACAGAAAGTATTCTTGGACGAAATGGGCGGTATTGTGCCGAAAACAATCTGGTCAAGAGATTTCGCTGGCGACAACCAGAAGGCACAGAGAGACCTCGCCTCACTCGGCTTGGAGGGAGCCTTTTCCAATCCAAAGCCGACCTCGCTTGTGCAGCGGGTTAGCCAAGTCTCGATGTCCAAGGAAGACACACTCTTGGATTTCTTTGCGGGCTCAGGGACAGCAGCAATTGCAATCCTGCAACTGAACCGCGAGGACGAAGGAAACCGCGACTATCTCATGGTTGAGATGGGGGAATATTTCGATACTGTTCTCAGGCCCCGGATTCAAAAGCGTGTTTTCTCGGATAACTGGGATGAGGGTGTTCCTGAGGATCGGGACGGCCAGACACATCTCGTAAAATATCATCGTCTTGAATCCTACGAAGACGCGCTCAATAATATCTCACTCAGTGAGCCCAGCTCCCCCCAGCAGAAGCTGGTGAACGAGGAAGTAGAGGACTATATCTTAGGATACATGCTTGACTTCGAGTCACAAGATAGCGCTTCCCTTCTGCCCGAAGGTACGTTCGAGGAGCCGTTCAGCCACGAATTGAAGATCGAACAGAACGGAACAAGCCGAGAGCCTACGACCGTCGACCTCGTCGAGACGTTCCACTACCTCATCGGAGCTGATGTCCGACAATACTGGCACGAGACGCACCAAGATCGAAAATACGTCGTGACCGAGTGTGAAGTCGATACTGAGTCGGGCATTGAAAAGGTCCTCACAGCGTGGCGACCGACGGAGGATATTGACTACGAAGAAGAGAAAGATTGGTTCGACGACGAATTCGACAGCGAATCGTACGATCGCGTCTACGTGAACGGCGAGAGCCAGATCGCACAGGCAGAACCGCTCGAAATCACGTTCCGAGAGAAGATGGAGGAGAGCCCCAATGTCGCGTAGTGCGCTTGAGAAGCTACGGAAGCGAATGGCGTTGACCGCCTACTTCCGTGACGCCTTCGGCGTCGACGACCCGAACGACCCCAGCTCAGTCCGCCAGTACTACGAGGAACTGGACAACCAGGAAGAGGGGTACGACGACGAAGGGCGTAGCGACGTCTATCGGTTCGTCTCGTTCAAATTCGACGGTGAGGTTCTGACGCCTGAACAGCTGCTTCAGTACGACGAGAACGTCAGAACACACACTGAAGCACTCAACGAACGGAGATCTGACCCAATCACGCTGAAGCCGTTCCAAGTACTGGCGTGCTTGATGACTGAGGCGTATCTCGATAGAGTGGTGAACAATCGAGAAGCGTTTCTGGCTAACCTCAACGAGTTTGTCAACGAGCAGAACGAGGAAAAAGGACGGATCAAGTTCCCCGAGTTCGACGATAGTGACCTCGACAAACTGGCGTTCTGGATGGCAACGGGCAGTGGGAAGACACTGCTCATGCACATCAACTACTATCAGTACCTCGACTACGTAGAGGACTCGGAAGACCTCCCAGAGAACATTCTCCTCGTGACACCGAATGAAGGCCTCTCGGAGCAGCACATCGAGGACCTGCGCGAGAGTAGCATTCCGTGTCACCACTTCAATGCAGATACTATCGAACTGCAAGGCGCCGGAGAAAATCCGGTTAAGGTCATCGAGATACAGAAGCTGGTCGAAGAGAAGGAAGGCGAGGGCCTCAGCATAGAGGTCGAATCATTCGGACACAACAATCTAGTCCTCGTCGACGAAGGGCACAAGGGATCTGGAAAGGGCCAGACATGGCGGAAGCTTCGCGAGAGTCTCGCCGAAGACGGGTTTACCTTCGAATACAGTGCGACGTTCGGGCAGGCACTTTCGAAGGCTTCCGTTGACGTTGAAGAAGAGTACGGGAAGTCGATCCTCTTCGACTATTCGTATCCCCGGTTCTACGATGACGGATACGGGAAGGACTACCATATTGTGAATCTGGAGAGTGAGGTCGATACCGACCTCCGTGATCGGTATCTCCTCGCGAATCTCCTCACCTACTACGAGCAGATCCACGTGTTCAACCAAGACCCGGATACGGTCCGGAACACGTACAATATCAAATTCCCACTTCTCGTCTTCATTGGCCATACGGTAAACGCAGCGACACAATCCGAGGTCAGCAAAAACGAAGACCGGACCCTCACCGACGTCGAGAAGTCGTTGAACTTCATGGCTAAGGTTCTCAGAAACGAGGACAATTGGGTGCCGGAGGCTATCGACCGCGTTCTTCAGAAGGACGCCGGGTTGGTCGACGATGATGAGATCGATCCGTTTGGTGACGCGCTTGAAGCGCTCCGCGACACCGATCTCGACGGCGAGGATATCTACGATCGGCTACTGGAGGAGATGTTCCACGTTCGTGCGTCGTCCGGCCTAGACCTCGTCAACATCGAGAATGCAGACGGAGAGATCGGTCTTCGGGCGAGCGGAACAGATGATTACTTTGGTGTGATTAATATCGGTGGGGACCGGGTGTTCCTCGACCGAGTCGAAGGTGAGTACGAGCACATCACCGTTGAATCAGACCAGTTCAAGAAATCGCTCTTCCGTTCCATCAACAAGCGCGACTCACCGATTAACGTGCTTATGGGGTCGCGAAAGTTCATCGAGGGATGGGACTCCTGGCGTGTTTCCACGATGGGCCTAATGAACTTCGGACGGGGAGAAGGGTCTCAAGTCATCCAGCTCTTCGGGAGAGGGGTACGACTTCTGGGAAAAGACCGAACGCTCAAACGGTCTTCAGAACTTGAAGTCGACCCGCCATCGAACCTTCCGCTTCTGGAGACGCTGAACGTCTTCGGCGTTCGTGCCGATTACATGGCGCAGTTCCGGGACTACCTCTCCGATGAAGGGATTGACACCGATCCGCGTGAAGTCGTAGAGATCGAAACTCAAACCCAGGACCATTTCCAGAACCAGGGATTGTTAGTTGTGCGACCAGAGGTTGATTCTGAGTACGTCGACGAGGTCAACCTGGAGCTTGAAGCTACGGGCGATATCACTCCCGAGATAGACATTATGCCCCAAGTTGGGGTATTGTCGTCACGTGATGAATCCGCGAACGAGGTTGACGAGAAAGAGCCTCGGACAATCCCAGAGGAGTATCTCGACTTACTGGACTGGCACGAGATCTACCGAAAGGTCTGGCAGTTCCGCAAAGAGAAGGGATACCGGAATCTCGTCTGTGAGAAGAGAATACTGCAAAAGATCCTCTCCAACGAGTATTATACGCTGTACTGTCCGGAGTCAATGCTCGAGGTTGAGCACGTCGACGACCTTGAGCAGATACAGCAGATTGCCGTGATGATTCTCCGGAAATACATCAAGGAGTTCTATTCTGGACGACAGAGCAATTGGGAACAGAGCCAGCTGTCCTACGTCCCGATGGACGATGAGCTAACTCGCGACCAGGGGAACTTCTTCGATAGGTACACTCTCTCAGTCAAAACGAGCGCCGAGGACTTCCTGAGTGAACTGCAAGAAGCAGTCGAGGACGACTCGTTATATACAAATGCTGACGGGAAACCGAATCGAGTTCATTTCGACCGCCACCTGTATCTCCCGCTTATCGCTGAGGAGACTGGTATTGACGAAGAGGACGTCGACTATTCGCCACCACCGCTGAACAAAGGCGAGAAGCGGTTCGTGACAAACCTAAAGAGCTATTTCCAATCCCCCAACGGCCAGAAGATCCTCGATTCATGGGAGGTATATCTTCTCAGAAATCAATCACGGGGGAAAGGCGTCGGGTTACTCAGCGATGGGAATCGGTTCTTCCCGGATTTCATCATGTGGCTTCAGAACGGAGACACTCAGCACATTGTTTTCCTGGAACCGCACGGTATGGTTCGAGAAGGAGAGCCAGTGGAAGACCACCGCGTTAAATTCTATGACGGAATCGATTCGTACGAGAGTGAACTAGCAGAGCGGACGGGCAAGGACCACGTCTCCCTACATTCCTACGTCATCTCCCAGACGAATTTGAACGACCTTCGAGACTTGTCGCGGGTGGACACTCGCGAAGAGTTCCACGAGGCAGGACTGTACTTCCCAAACGAGGTTAGCCAGATCGTAGAAGACGTGCTCGAAAGTGCGTCTGCAGAATCGCAGGAAACGACCGCCGAATAACGAGAACGGAGTTTATCCATTGAAGGACATTCCCCAACCTGCTTCTGAGCCGTATTCGGTGTCGGACGTAGTGCGTATCTATCTTGGTCCCGATGATCCAGATAGCCGATACCATGGGATGATTTGCGAGATCACGGAAGTTGCGATTGACGACTTAGATTCTCAAACTGGTCGGTCGTTAGATGCGTATACGTATACTGTCCAATCTCTTGAAACAGAGGAGGAACTTCCAATTTCATTCCGTCACCGCGACTTAGTCCCAGCAGAGTGAATTAGCAGAAAAGAGTTTAAAATATGAGAGATAGTGGTTAAGAACAGGACTGGACTTTTCTTGCTGATTTACCCACAACTGAAAACGGTCTCTGGAGTAGAGTTCTATATTAGAACGGAAGGTTCTCGACAAAGTCATTCACTGATTGTAGAAATCGATTCTGTCGCCTCTCTGCCTTCCTGAGGGTCTCTTCTTGCAACTGGTCAAGCTCCCAGAGCATATAGTCGAGCTCTCCATCAGCGACATAGCCAACGATCTCCTCCACATCGTTCTGAACCCACTGCCGTGTTTCCTCTTTATCCAAATCCGTCTCAACCGTCTGAGCGTCAGAGACGACTATGGTTGTGACCTCCCCAACGGTACGGTCTATGGCCAGACCGGACCCTTCAGCAAAGGCAACTCTGATTCCCCAGTGGATCTGACTCAGTACCCAAGCACACGCCCTCCAGCCGATGGACCGTCCAACGACATTGATTAGCTGTTGATTCACCCAGCCGGTGGCACCGAATGCTACCCGATACGATGCTCCAATGCCGGTGACGAGAAGAACAACCTCAACTACGGCCAAAGCCACATACTTGAAAAATTTCAGGTAGGCGCTTTCAGCGACCTGTTCATCACGCTCGAGTGATTTGTGAATCGAGCAGCCAGAGTCAAGGACACCTTTGATGCTCCCGATCAAGGGGATGTATTTCGTAATGCTCTGGGCGTCTTCAGCGAATCTTTCCAGCCTACCGGCCACTGAATCGGCGAAAACATCCAGTTCGCTGACGAAGTATACGATATCTTGGAGATATTCAAGAATCCAGTTGTACGCCTCTGGGTTCTGTTTGAGATTCGATAAGCTGATTTGCTCTAATTGACTTAGAAATCCAGCATCGGCGGAGTGTTCCTCGTCTTCCTGGTCAGCTAGCTTCCCATATGCATAGCAAACGAAATTGACGGCCTCCCCGACCTCGTCCTCAAGATCTTTCCTCCCCCAATCGTCGTCGAAGAAGTCTACAACAGCAAGCCCAAATTCATCGATAAACCCGTGAGAGGAGCTCGCAGTAGAGATCGTAGGGAAACGAACGGTTGCAGCAGAAATTGATGCAGCTGATTTGAGGTACGTCCTTCAATCCATTTGTTGATAATTAGCTTTGTTTCCTGAGTCAAGGCTGACTATACAGCAGCACCAAAGAACAGGTCATGAATGAAATTCGCTAACCATGCGACTACTCCGAGATAAGCGGACAGCCCACTCAGAACAACGAATACTACAATAAGAGCAATCACTAGACGCCAGTTATCTGGTTGCGGGTTCCTCGATCGGCTCCGTCGACGCATGCTATATCAATAACTGGCCGAGGATTCGTTTGAGATCAGAGTTCTCGGTATATCCTCCTTCTTCAAGTTCGGTATCAGTCAGGATCCGCTCTTCAGGCGTCGAACCAGATCCGCCCCCACCCCAACGTGAGGATAGAGCCCGTCGAATGATTCCACCGGCGATGGTGAGGAATAGCTCAATAGCAACGACGAAGGCTGCAGTAGCGAGCGTGTACAGTACTGCTGCTTCAAGGTGTGTTGCACTCATATTCGCCATCGACGTTTTCTCGTAGATGAGCAGGAGCTCAACTCCTCCAAGAAAGGCAGCAACTAGGGTTAGAACGCTCCACGCGAATAACGTCATACGTTCCTGCATCGAACAGCGAATCGCTGCGCCGAGCGTTCCAAGCGCACCGACCAAGAGCAGTGACGTAGTGATCGAATCAAATCCTCTCTCTGGGAGAAGTCGCCAGTATCCGATTGTCACGAATAGTACACCCACTACGAAGATCGCATGTCGTGGGGCAAGGCTGTAGTTCCATTTGAGCCAATCGGGAACTGCGAGCATACGTACTACATACAAGACATAGTTAATAAATTATTCAGATAGAAACATCCCAAAGCAGAAATTATTGAAACTAGCGTGAGTCAAGGGTGTCAAAGTTAACCAACAGAGTGGGCCATACGACCATTTGTTGGTTAATCTGAATAGGTGGCAGAAGCCACGTTTTCCTAGGACTTCCGGAAAGCTGAGTTCGGATTAGAGCAGAAAAAGCTGCGCAGAGAGGTAAATCGATACTGATGAGATGTAGGGATATGCTTTCCTGAAACAACCCAAATACGCTTATATATCCTGCCACAGAAGGATTTCCTCAACCACAGATGATCCGCGATGCTCGCGTTCTCCGGGCCGGGTTCGTCCCTCGGGAAGTTGAGCATCGCGACGCCGAGGTCAACCATCTCTCTAGCGTCCTCGAGCCCATCACGAACGGTGAACCCGCCGACACGGCTATCGTCACCGGACCCAGCGGGACGGGGAAGACGTGCATCTCGAAATTCGTCACGGAACGGCTTCGTGAAGAGGCCCTCGACGTCGAGGCCATCTACGTCAACTGCTGGCGCAACTACACACGGTTCCGCACGCTTTACCAGATCCTCGACGATCTCGGCGCGACCATCGACATCCACCGGCAGTCGACACCGCACGACGAACTCGTCGACCGGCTTCAGCAGCACGACGGCCCGCGAACCGTCGTCATCCTCGACGAGGTCGACCAGCTCGAAGATCCCAGCGTCATCTACGATCTCCACAGCCTCCCACAGTTCGCGATCATCTGCATCGCGAACAAGGAAGAGGAGCTGTTCAGTCGCGTCGACGACCGCCTCGTGAGCCGGCTGCGCTCCAGCGAACACGTTCGGATGGACAAGTACCACGACGAGCAGCTGTACGACATTCTGAGTGCGCGGGCGAAATGGGGGCTCGACGAGGACGTCATCACCGACGACCAGCTCTACCGGATCGCCGACGCAGCCGCCGGCGACGCCCGTCTCGCAATCGGCATCCTCCGAACGGCCGCCGGCAAAGCAGATCGCGAGAACCGCGAGCGCATCACCGACGACATTCTTCTGGACGCCGCCGAGGATGCTCGGGCCCAGATTAAGCAGAAGAGCCTCGATTCACTCACCCCCCATCAGCGGGTTGTCTACGACATCGTTCGCGAGCACGGCCCGGTCGGGCCGAGCGAGATTCACGAGCGCTATACCGAGGACGTCGATGACCCACGGACGAAGCGGACTATCCGCACGTACCTCTCGAAAATGGAGCAGTACAACCTCCTCGAAGCGGAGGGGACGAGTCGGGATCGAGAGTACTCGCTCGTCGATTCGGCAGCGGCGTCGCCGATGCAGTGACCGTTACGCCATCAGCTATCAGGAACTGAACTCGCCGAGGCCCGATTGCTCGTGGTCCAGCGACTCAATGACTTGGGGATCGTCGTTTCCGGGGTTATTGACCCGCGTTGAGATCTCGTAGGCGTCTAGATCGTCATTCGGATACGGCTGGCACAGTTCCTTGCGGGTATCCGGATCCGCGGCGAGCCAGTCCGATTCGGCGTCCCTCGGGAGGACGACCGGCATCCGACCGTGGATGGAGTTCATCAAGTCGTTCGGCTCCGTCGTCAGAATTGTGACGCACGAGATCGTCTCGTCGTCGCCCTCCCAGACGTCCCAGAGCCCGGCCATCGCGAAGGCAGGGTCGTCTTCGCGGTAAATCCGGTAGGGCTGTTTCGACCCGCCGTTCGGTGATTTCCACTCGTAGAACCCTGACGAGGGGACGAGGCAGGGACGTGATTCCCATGCCCGCTCGAAGACGCGTTTCTCGTCGGCAGTCTCGGAGCGAGCGTTGATGATGCCCTCCTCGGGCTCGTCCGCCCAGAACGGAATCAACCCCCAGTGGTAGGCGTCGATCTCGTCGGAGGCCTCGTTCGTGATGATGTGTAGGTCGTCGTCAGGCGCGATGTTGTATCGGGGTGTGTACCCGCCGTCCGCGACGACCTTGGCATCGAAGCGGGCCTCGAGGTCTGCTTGGTCGATGAAGAGCGAGTTTCGGCCACACATACCAGAGAGTTCGGAAGGAGGCATCTTCAACGTGGTCGCACAGGAATTTCGCAGTACTAACGTACTTAACCAACAAACGCCCCCGTCACGCACAGAGTGTAGGTTAACCGAGCCAGCACTGGACAAGCCTGATTCTGGAAACTTCTCGGAAACGGGCACACAACGGCAAAAATTCGGCGACTGATCCGTTCACACCGTAACTCAGCAGTTCAGTCAGGCCTTCGAGTTAATTCTGGCAGTATACACCTGAGATTGGATGGTCGACAACAGAGTATAAATACTCATCTTCCGTTCTGGTGACCATGTCCAGACAGGTCTCGGATTATTTGTCTGAAATAAACGACCATATCTTTCTTCCCGGCCTCCAGCGGGAGTTTGTCTGGAATCCCAGGCAGATTGAGGAACTGTTCGATTCATTGATTCGAGACTATCCAATCGGAGCTATAACTGAATGGAGAGTTCGAGCGGCCAATATCAGCGACTACAACTCGTATAATTTTCTGCGGATGTATGTCGCTGATGACTATCGGCCACCGGATCCAGTTTTGGCAGAATACGACCTCTACAATCAGGAAGTTGAAGACAAAGAACCGGAGATTCTGATCATAGACGGCCAGCAGCGGCTGAACTCACTCTATATCGGTGTCGAGGGCGGGATTACCGTATACAATGGCGGACGAGGGAAGCCCAGTGATCAGCTCCAGTACTGGGAAGGCCAGCGGCTGTGCGTTGACCTATTCGGCCACCCAGAGTACGATCGCGACGATACAGCAGGCGACTACGAGTTTGAGTTCAAATCGACAGGGAAGTTTGGAGGAACGGACGATACCGGCTATTCCATGACTGGCGACACGCGACACCTGTGGATGCCGGTCGGGGAGTTATGGAACGGAGGCGACGACGGGGGCTCCGGGAACTCCACGGTGCTTGAGGGAAGAGCACTTAGCGAAGTCGTCGATGAATACGTGGACACCGCCGAATTGAGGGCGGACAACGAAACCCGCTACCAGCTGCGCAGTATTTCGATGGCCGTCGCGAGAGACATTACGAGCAACGTTCTACAGGACGATCTCGAAACAGACAGTACGAACAAGGATAGGTCTGAAATTCCCGAGATATTCACGAGGCTGAACATGGAGGGCTCTGATCCGAAGCCCTACCAGCTCCTCCTCTCAAAACTAATGAGTTATTGGCCGTACGCGGAAGAGGAGGGGGAGCGAATCAATCCTCGGGAGGTCATCCAAGATTGGATTGACGAATTTAAACAGAAGTTCCCTGAGTATGAGCAAGAAATCGACCGGAAGCTGTTTCTCCGATATACAGCATACCTAGTCGGAACAGACCTCCTCCGCAGCAATCTTAGCAGTATCGATGAAGATAGAATGGACGAGATGCGCGAGCGGTGGCTGTATAATGAGCCCGTCGTCGCCGGACGGCGATTCGAGTGGTTTCGGTCATCGCTCGAGAAGGCTTTCCAGACAGTAATTGAGAGCGGGATTCGGAGCTCGGTTATGAACACGATGCCCATTTTCGCACTACTTGGCGTGTTCTATTACCAGAATCCGGATGCTGAGGTCTCCGACGCGAACCGCGAGAGTGTTTTCCAGTTCGTCGCAAGAGCCCTCTTGCTGAACAAGTACTACCAGGTTCTGACCTACGGCAAGTGCCGCAACTGGATGCGATACCTTCGCGAATGGGAACCAGAACCCAACGAGCCCATCGTTTTCCCAGGAGAGGAGCTATTTGAATCGGAGAACATCAGCCCATCTGCTGAAGATATCCGTCGAGTCGTAGCCAACGCTCGTTACGAGAGCAGCCCAGGAGAGCCTGTATATACTGACACAGATGTCACGGCAGTACTCGGCCTCATTGAGGAATCATATACGCAATCGACGTCCACCAGTATTGGCGACTACTCGGTTGACCACATCTACCCGAAAAGCAGGGCAGAATCCGTATCTGAATCTATTGGAGAGACTGTTGATCTTAATCGAATCGGGAATCTACAGCTGTTGCCACACGAGATGAACGAAGAAATCAAAAGCGACCAGTGGCCCCACGACTGGTTGGACGACCTCGGCAACGCCGAGTCTGAGCGTATTCAACGTGTAAATCAGTATCCCGATATCGAGCCCACCCCGGAGAACGCACAGGCGTTTATCCAGGCTCGCGAAGAGCAGATTACCGACTACTTGATTGACAAATACGTGAAGTGAAGAGAGAATTGCACGTCGCAGTCCTATAGAATTTTCACAGAAATTAAACTGAGACAACGGGCTACTGAGCTCCTCACGTATTAACCAACAGACCAAGGGAGTATGCATCCAATTGTTGGTTAACGAAGGAGGCGTCTCATATCGGAATTGTTCTCGGAAGTGTACATTCTAACACGAAAACACGCAAACAACGACGCCACTTGTTGTATTCAGATCGGTTCCCTGAAACGCGGAAGTGACACGCCGCGGCTTATCGGAAAGGTGGGCATCTAGTTGAGTATGCCTAAGCACTCTACATCGACGTCGAACCGGTTGGCGGTCGACCAGCCGACACGGGGCGCTGACCGCAATCGGTCCCTCGCTGACCAGGCCGATCCGGCTACGGACGAGATGCTGTTACCGCAGCTCGACGACGGAATCACGCTGCTCGACGTCGAGAGTGGCCGCGGCGTCCCGATCCTGCAGTCGCTCGTGCTCGACCATCTCCTCCTGCACGACGGGCCCGCCTTCTGGGTCGACGCAAATGGTCACGCGACAACGACGACACTCGCCCAGATCGCGCCCAGTCAACGGTTGCTCAACCGAATCCACGTCGCACGCGGATTTACCGCGTACCAGCACTACGGCGCCGTCTGTGATCTCCCGACGGCAGTGAACAAGTCGATCCAAATGTCCACCACCGATGCCGGGGCGGCCGGTCGACGGGCACCAAGTCGCGACAAGGAAACGTCCCCCCACACACCCGCCCTCATCGTCGCGCCGGCCGTCGACGCCCAGTACCGCGCCGACGATACCCTCGGCGAAACCCACGCAAAAACCCTCCAGGCCCGAACTCTCGCCCGGTTGGCGACCTACGCCGATGGGTACGACATCCCGGTGCTCGTTACGCGAAACGAACGAAACGAATTCACCGAGCCAATTGCGACGGTCGCCGACCATCACCTCGAGTGCGAGCAAACTCGGATGGGCCCACGGGTCGTCGGCGAGGACTTCGAGACGCTCGTCTATCCCGTCGACGACGGCGCGTACTACCAGACGACGTTCGCGTACTGGCGGCAGCTGCTCGCAGCACGCGCCACGCAGGTCGGCGAGGAGCCGACGACACCGGGGCCGTCGACGCCGACCCCGGAGGGTGTCGGGACGGGCGTCACCGCTGACGGTGAGACGGTCGCGGCCACCGCGGATCCCTTGCTCGATGCGTGGACGGCGAGCGGTACAGGAGGGCGATAGCGATGGGACGCACAAACCCGACATACCGAGATGCGCTGCGGGCCATCGAAGAGCGCTGGGCAGAGTTCCGGCGGGCACTGCGGCGTCGCGACCAGCCGCGATTCGATCGGCTCTTCGAGTACGCACGCGGGCACGCCGACGCGAGCGGGCTGTTGAACCACCAGAACCCGCTGCTGCCGGCGCTGCTCAGCATCGATCTCGAACAGGAGGCCCGCCTCGACGACCACGAGGAACGTCTCGAGGAGCTCGAAGCTGCAGTCACAACGAGCGATGACCAGGAGGCCGCTCCACTGGACTCGAACCCGTGACGATGCCGTTCAGTATCGACTTTCTGGACGACGGCCGCGTCCTGGAGTGGGAGGCAACCGCCGACGGCGCCGTCGCAACCGAGCGCGATGACTACACCCCACGCTTCTACGTCGCTGCTCGCGACCCTGATGCCGACCTCGACCTTACGACGCTCCAATCGGTGTACGACCAGCACCCGGATGTCGTCGCGACCGAGATGGTTGCACGACGGCCGGGCTTTCGACGAGACGAGGATACCGTTCTCGCGGTCGACGTCGCACACATCGACCGCGTCACCCCACTCGCCCGGCAGGCACGCCAGCTGTC
Source organism: Haloprofundus halobius (assembly GCF_020097835.1). GTDB lineage: Archaea > Halobacteriota > Halobacteria > Halobacteriales > Haloferacaceae > Haloprofundus > Haloprofundus halobius. The sequence goes on along the minus strand of NZ_CP083669.1, from coordinate 62,923 downwards.
GGACTATCCAGTCGGGGATCTCGCCTGTTTCAACGTCGACTTCTCGCGAGAGTTCCGGTACTGTCTGGAGACCGGCGCCGATCCGACGCCGGCGAGCGAACTGTCGACGCTCCGGCTCAGCGTCCCGGTGACCGAAACGAGCAACGACGTCTACGAGAAACTGTCCGTCGCCGGCGACGCCGTCACCGGCTCGCCGACGGATATCCTGACCGCCGTCCAAGGTGCACTCGAAGCGCACGATCCGGATGTCCTGGTCTGCTCAACCAGCGAGATCGTCCCGACGCTGTACGAGATGGCGACGGACGCCTGCGCCGACGACTTCTCGCTGAGTCGGTGGCCGGACGTCGACTACCAGCAGCTTGCGAGCCGGTCGACGTACTCGAGCTACGGCCGCGTCGGTCACTCGCCGGCGCGGTACAACGTGCCCGGCCGGGCGATCATCGACGAGTCGAACACGTTCTTCTACGGAGAGACGAACCTCGACGGCGTCCTCGACCTCGTGTCGCGCTCGAACAAGCCCGTCCAGGAGCTTGCGTGGGCATCGATCGGGAACGTTCTCACGGCGATCCAGATCTGCGAGGCCCACGACCGCGGGGTCCTCGTCCCGTGGAACTCCTGGCGCCACGAGTTCTACAAGCAGATGGGGACGCTCCACGACGCCGACCGTGGCGGATTCATCTTTGCCCCCGAGGTCGGCCTCCATGAGAACGTCCACGAACTCGACTTCTCCTCGTTGTACCCGAATATCATCTGTACCCGGAACGTCTCACCGGACGTCATCCGGTGTGACTGCCACAGCGACCGCGACGACGTCCCCGGCCTCGGATACTCGATCTGCGACGACCGGGGCTACCTCGTCGACGTGCTACAGCCGATCATCGACGCGCGCGACGAGATCAAGGCGGCCATCCGTCGCAAGAAGGAACGAGACGACCCCGACGAGGACCGACTGGCAGAACTCGAGGGGCGGTCGGGAGCGCTGAAGTGGATCCTCGTCGCCTGCTTCGGCTATCAGGGGTTCAGCAACGCGAAATTCGGCCGCATCGAGTGTCACGAGGCGATCAACGCGTTCGCTCGCGAGATACTACTGACGGCGAAACAGCGGCTGGAAGCCGGCGGCTGGCGGGTCGTCCACGGTATCGTCGACTCCATCTGGGTGACCCCCCATCCCGACGTCGACGACGAGGACCGCGAGGACCTCGAGACGCTCGCGACGGAGATTACGGAATGCGTCGAGATTCGGCTCGAACACGAAGCTCACTACGACTGGGTGGCGTTCGTGCCGCAGCACGAGAGCGACGCCGGCGCGTTGACGAAGTACTTCGGGAAGGTCGCCGGCGACGACGATTTCAAGATCAGAGGCATCGAAGCCCGACAGCGCTCAACCCCGCCGTTCATCGAGGACGTCCAGCGGGACTGTCTCGACCGGCTCGATGCCACGCGGTCACCGGACGCGGTGCTCGGGCGTCTCGAACGTGCAATCGACGAACTGCAGGCGGGGAACGTAACAGTAGAGCGGCTCGTCGAGCGGAATCGTGTCTCCAAGCCGCTGGAAGGCTACTCACAGAATACCCAGAACGTGGCCGCCTTGAAGCGAGCCCGCGAGCAGGACCTAGCAGTCCACCCGGGCCAGGATATCGAGTATGTGGTCGTCGACGACGAGAAATCCTCGCGAGACCGGGTCGCCCTCGCCCACGAAGCGATCGAGACCTACGACGCCTCATACTACGAGACGCAACTGGTCAGAACTGTCGAGAGCGTGCTGTTGCCGCTCGGGTGGGATCGTACAGACATTCGACGGAGACTCGCAGAGACACGAGAGGCGGAGCTGACGGATTTCACAGCGGCCCGGAACAAATGAGTAGGTCCAGATATCATCTGAGGTGAGCAAAAACAGAAGTGGGCGACAGGGTCAATCCCATTCACACTCCGGGGGGTGCTCCGTTTCAGCAAGCCCCCCCAGAGTGTGAATGGGGTGGAATCAATCACACCGAGGGTGGATAACCTATATGTGAATGGGGCGAATTGGTCCGTCCATGACAAACAACGATTCCACGCAAACAACCGTCGACGAGATCTTAAATATCGATGAAGGAAATAGCGAAGACGGGTCGGACATTTTTGAGAAACCGTGGTTGCTCGAGATCGATAACGTTCCTGACGCCAATCGGATCGTCGGTCGGGACGGTCACATCACGTTCTTGGCGAAGAATCTCCGGAAAATGCGGACAAATAGCGTCCCGGATAACGTCCTGGAGTGGGGTGAAACCGGGACGGGGAAGACACTAGTTGCCAGACACGTCTGTGAGCGACTCGAGGCAGCAACTGAAGGAACGGAGTCCCCGATCGTTACTGCATACATTAATCCGGATCCCATCTCTACGTATACCTCCACCTTCCGAAAGATCGCAGAGCAGGTGAACGCGAAAGCAGAGAGCCCGCTCGACGTCCCCTATCAGGGCCTCTCAGCAGAACATTATCGGGATCAGAAGTTGTGGCCCGTTGTTCAGAGGGAGTTCTCTGGCGGTCTCGTCGTCATTATCGATGAGATCGACAAGCATGGGGAAGTCAACGAAGTACTCTACACGCTTTCACGGGCACAGTCAAAAGACGACGTTGACTTCCCAGTCGTTACAATCGGAATTTCGAACGACATCGAGTTCAAAGGAGAAATCGAGTCACGGGTTCAATCGACTCTCCAGCCAGAACACCGAACGTTCACGCCGTACGAAGAAGATCAGCTTATCGCAATCCTCGAAAATCGACGAGACGCATTTTACGACGGTGTCCTCGATGACGAGGTGATTCCAACAACAGCTGAACTCGCAGCTGAAGAACACGGTGACGCTCGACGCGCAGTCCGATTGTTCCGGAATGCAGGCGAGATCGCTGATGAAGAAGGCGACGACGTCGTGACAGCGGAGCACGTTTTCGAAGCTGACGAACTCGTTGAAGTTGAGCTCTTTATGGAGATGGTGAAAGGGACTCCGTTGTCGGGAAAGCTACTCCTGTTTGCTCTCACACGTCTTGACCGGAATAACCCGGAGAAAGAATGGTTCCGGACGTCAGAGATTCACGAGGTCTACCAAACAGTAGCACGGGATGTCGAAGTAGAGCCCAAGGGGTACAATCGTGCGCTCGAACTTCTGAACAAGCACGTGACGACTGGAGTTCTCGAATCGAAAAAGAAGGAAGGCGGAGATCAGGGGAAGTTCAGGTCGTATTCGCTCCAAGGAGACGTAGAGAGTACACGAACTGGACTGATTAACTCAACACCGGAACTCCAGACGTTGATGGGATGGTGACACCCCCACCCCTCGGTGTGAATGGTCCCCCATAGGCTACGACGGTTGTAGAGACAGAGCCGGACTCGATCTGTAGAAGCTGTCTCGTTCATCTGAAGAGCCTATTACGGCACGGAGAGCGGCTTACACGTTCTGCTACAGTAGCTGACCCGATCCGCTACTGCACCGCAGCTGTAGTTATCTTTATTATCCAGTAGTCTAAACAATCCACCAAGTGAGCATTTTCTAAGAGGCGAGGCCTCGTGCCGAAGCCGAAGCTTCGTCGCTGAGGCGAGAACTCTCCCTACAGCGTGAGGGCTTCTGTTGTTAAGGACTTCTTAATCGCGGTACCCTAGGTGGTGGACCATTCACACTGAGGGGTGTGGGGGTAAACGAGGCGTAATCTATCCACGTGTTGCTCTGCCTTCTCTCGGCGTGAAGTCTCGTCAGAGAGTGGCGGTTGATAGCCCATTCACACCGAGGGGTGTGGGAGTGAACTGATCCCATTCACACTCTGGGGGGTGTCATCTGCTCCGCTAGGAATCGCGCTGTAACAAACTTCAGGCTACATTCAATCTCGTCTACTCGTCGGGATTTACCGGCCCTTTGTACTTCGACGTCACCGAATCTCCTTCCCGCCACTGCCAGTAGTAGTAGCGGTTGTCGTTGATCTCCTTGATTGTGATCGTCGCCTTCGCCGGAACGTCATCAGGAAGGTCCTCTGGTCGCTCTTCGACCTCCTCATCCTCCTCGTTTTCAGCTAGCCGTGCCTCCCGCTCGCGATGGTCAGCAAGCTCCTCGGCGAATCGAGCGACTTGTCGGAGTACCTCCGGGGATTGCTCATCAAGCTTCGAAGCGATGTCTACTGGGACTTCTCGAGGTGGATCTGGTGGAGAATAGGACATAGGTCACGACTCTATTAACCAACGTTGTGGGCCGATATCTTAGAACTGTTGGTTAATTCTCCCGTCTACTCAATCGAGAACTCCTCGATAACCCCCACCGTAGTTTGGAGTTTCTGCCGTTCCTTCACGCGTTCTTCGATCTCTTGCTCCAGCTTACGAACTTCCGCTGAAAGCTGTTCGACCACGTCCGTCGTTTCCGGGAGACGGCCATCAGGACGAGGGACGTTCCCACTTCGAACTTCGAGATCGGCTCGCCGTAGATGCTTACACCCACCGCTTGGATTCCGCTTTTTGAAATCTGGACACGTACACGTCTTACTCGCGATGTCGACTTCGTAGATGTTCCCTGACTCCGATTGCACCTCGTAGATTCCTCCCTTCTGGAGTAGCGAGACGTCCATCTCTTCGGTTCGAGCTCGCTTTGTGCGAGGCTCGAGTTCCTCCTGAGACGGGTCTTCGCCAATGGTGGGTTGTTGAATAGCTTCAGTAGGTGGCGAAGCTGCAGGAGTGGATGCTACAACCCCACCATCAGGAGAGTACACCCGCTCTTCGTGTTCTGTTTCATCTTTGTTCCGTGTCTCGACGTCGTCAGTTCGTTCGGTCATGATTTCGGCTGAATCGACGTGACGAGTTCGCGCACGCCGTCGCCCTTCGACGGCGTGAAAACCCGTTTTTCAACGCACCCGGACTTCACTCGATTAGTTTCGACTGTGACGAGTTCCAGAGGTTGTCTGAATCGTTATTCCACGAGTGACCCAATGATCTCCTGAGCAGTGGAACTGATTCGACCGAGGCGCTCTTGAATCGCTTCCGGGTCATCGCCTTGCCACGCAGCGAGATAGAACGCAGATCCGCTCGTGTCGAGTCCGAAATACCGACCGACAATGTACGCGACGGCTTCTGCTTCGACCTCTCGTTTTGCCCGTTCGGGTTCATCCCCGATACCGAAATGGAGCAACGCGTGGGCGTACTCGTGAATCAACGTGACAGCGAGATCTGCCTGATTCGATCGGGCTATCGCTTCGACGACTGGCTGGAGGTCGTGTAGGCTCCGGTACTTACAGACTCCCTTCGCGTCGCCATGGTCCCAGTCGTCAGCATCGACAATGCGTACCGTCACACCGAGTTCATCAGCTGCTCCTTTGAGCGCTGGCACCAGGTCGTCGGCGTCGCCCATCGCTGCAGTCTCCAGTTCGGGAAGCGGTTCTCCGTCGGTTTGGGAGACGTCGAAGACTGGTGCTGGTTTGAACCCGACAAGGCCTTTCGACCACTCATCCGCCGACGTCTCGTTGTACTCACAGCCGATTTTCTCGTGGTAGCTGGGCGAATTCTCACACTCGGGACATCGCTTGGTGATGATCGGAGCCCAGATCCAGATGGCCTGTTCGCCTTCCTGGACGTGTCGATCGAAGTCGTTTCGCCACGTATTGTAGCCTGCGACCTTCGTTGCCTCTGGATGCTGGAGCTTGATCAGGAGCGTATTTCGGTGCGAATAGTCGTGGAAACGACTCTGGACATCCAACCACTCCTGGAACTCCTCACTTGCTTGTGCATCGTCGACGCGGTCGACGAGGTCGTCGATCCACTCTTCGATGGTACTGTGCATCTCGTCGTGTCGGGTGTCGGTCTTCTCGAACGAGACCGACGAATCACTACTCGTAGCCATGGTTTTCAGGACTGGAATTATCGCAACTGTGCCGATTCAGATCGCGCCGCACCCCTTGGGGCGCAAAAAACAGCTCGCTGCTCAGGCTGGCGGGAAGTAGACGCTTTGTTCGCCGGCTAGCTCTTCGAGCTGGTTCTGATGCCGATGCGTGAAGTAGCAGTCGTAGGTACAGTACCCACAGATCTCTCCCGTATCGTACTCTGCTACGAAGGGACCTCGTTCAGTCGTCCAAACGTTCACATCGCACTCAGTACACGCTGCACTCTCGATATCACTCGGTGACGGGCCGCGATACTCGAACTCGATGCTGTCTTCCTTCGTTGTCGATTCGGGCCATACGCCTCGTGCCTGCCAGAATTCTCGAACCTTCGCGAGACTACATCGGACCGTTTTTCGGATCGTCATGTGCTCGGCGTCGCGACCACTGTCGTCCCACCCGCTAGCTGTCCAGAACTCGCCGAACTGTGCGCCACGGTGAAGACCATTCCAGTCGAGGCCGACGATATCTGCGGGTGGATCCTCCGTCAGTGTGGGACGGGTGAACTGCTTAATGACGTCCAGTTGTTTCGGCGGACTCCCTCCAAGTATGTGGACGCGACGACCACGCCAATCGCTCGGCTCTGAGAACTCGTGAGCGAGCCGATCGGCGTATCCCCGGGAGTACCCGACGACGAGGTCATCAGGGATCGCGTGAATCGCGCCACGGCATTTGGGGACGATGACGAGGTCCGATTCTGGGTAGCTTCCTTGGATCTCGCGAGCAGCAGCGACGTATGGGTCCACCTCGTCGATTCCGTAGGCATCACCAATCACCCCGACCTGGGGTTCGTGCTCAAAAAAGCGCTCGACGTACCGATCAAGGTCTGGATTTCGAAAATCGTTATCGAGCATCCCGACAGGCAACTCTAACGCTTTGAACTGCTGCTGTTGGTAGGTACAGTCCTCCCGAAATCCGGTGAGAAAACCGAGTCCGAGAGCGTCAAAAGCAAACGGAACTCGATGGAGGAACGCCACGTGGTCAGCCTGCCGAGCAGCTGCAATTTCGCTAGCTGCGTTGCTGGTCGTACTCGCAGTGAGTGCCATGATGAATCAACGCGGGAACTCTCCCCGCGCCCCTCCTGGGGGAGAAAAACGGCTCCCGGCGGCTAGCCGTTAACCAACATCGGTTGCTACCGGATGAGTTCTGTTGGTTAATCGGGCTGGTTCCCTGTGGGGGCTGCTACGTTGTCGGCTCAGCAGAGATACCTCGCAGATCTCAGTTCAGTAAGGGAGGTAGTCCGGCGCGATATCCCCGGTCAGTACACTACTCTCGAAGGCGTCGCTTTCGCTGCCCTCGAGGTCAATGATTCGATAAACTGCATCACCGCTCCAGTCACACTCCTCGCTCGAACACACCGCGCTAGCCAGGGCTCCGTTCTCTGTATCGAGATGGACGCTCTGGAGATTGAGTGGCTCGCTACAGAGTGGGCACGTCGCCGGAACTTGCGCATATCGGTAGCCCGTACTGATGTCGATGTCATCTTGCTCAGCGTCGATGCCACGAAGCCCTTCGACGAGATGGCCGACTCGTGAACGGAACTCGGTGAGAAGCGCGTTGCGGACTTGCTCGTCGACGGGGAACTCGGCGCTATCGAGAGTGATCGTTATTCGATACGCTGACGTCTTGTTGGAGCCTTTCATTTGGGTCACCTCTGGGGGACGTTTGATTCCCCCGCACCCCTTTGGGGGAGAAAAACTATCCCCAGCTGTTACCCTCCGGCGTTAATGGGTGGGTCCACTCTCGAGAATGGCAACGATATCGGAGAGATCGAATAGCCGGAGATCATCACGCTCGTCTGCAGCTTCCTCGACGGAGCGTTTGAACCCAGAGCGGCTGAACAAGGCGAATTCATACGTCGGCTCACCACCTCCGGTGGGTGTCCAATCGATTTGCTCCACGTCGTCTTCGAGGTCCGCGAGCACGTCATAGCCGAGGGGGGTGTTGGTAAATTTCGCTTCGCCAGCGATCAGCGTTGACTCGTCAGTTGGTGCGACGACATCTACTTCCTGGCCCTTGTACCACCACTGGCTTGGCACCTGTGTGAGCTGGTAGTCTGCATAGAGCGCCGGCACTGCCTGGTGACAGAGCGATTCGAACGTTTCGCTGACGAAGTCGGGCAATTCCGGTTCGATGAGATCTGCATAGGCGTTCTCGCCGTAGAGTTCGTACTGTCCCTCGCGGCCGTAGAGATACCGGAAGTAAAACCGGAATACGGGATCTCGAATCTTGTATCGAGTCCGCTTGCTGCGCGCCGGATCGGCGAGTGCCGGATGATGTTTCTCGATGATCTGGAGGGTTTCCAGCCGGTCGAAGTAGTACGACGTGTTGGTGCTCTCGATGCCGGCTCCCTGGGCGATCTCGTTTCGACTGCGGTTCCCGCTGGCCATCGACTCCAGAACCGAAAAATACGTGTTCACCTCGTTGAGCTCCATCTGGAGGACGGTTTCGGGCTCGTCGTGGAGTGGGCCATCCGGGTCGCACAGCAGCCGCGTGATGTTCTCTCCGAGGCTCTGTGATGGATCGAGCGGGCTGAGATATCGGGGTGTGCCGCCGAAGACGCCATAGACGAACACCCGTTCTTCGGGATCGTACGTCGGCACGAACTCTTGGATGGAGCGAAACGGCAGCTGGGTGAGTTCGAGGCGGCCATTCGGTGTCTGGGACACCCGGCCGTAGAGTGGCGCACCGCCGTCGAGGACGTGGGTATGGATCATGCCGATTGCAGAGCCTGTGAGTACGAGCGTCGCCTGACTCTCGTCGACAGCTGTATCCCACAGATGTTGAATGACAGAGGGAAGTCCCTCGTTCGATTCGATGAGGTACGGGAATTCGTCGATAACGATGATGGCGTCTCTGTCGGTGAGATACGTTAAGAGCGGTTCCCACTCCTCTTTGACGGCCGTGATGTCGGGATAGGTCGACGCTGCTGCCTCGACGAATCGCCTGAGCTGTGTCGTCGCTGTCCCTTGGACTGCCTGATAGTACACGGCATCGTCGCGGTCGGCAATCGATTGGCGGACGAGTTCGCTCTTGCCGATCTGGCGGCGCCCATAGATGATTGCGAGTTCTGCAGTGCCACTCTCATAGAGGGTCTGCAACCGATCGAGTTCATCGATACGATTGACGAACTGGTCCATACCTCCCGGTCGTGGCGGGAGATACATATGTGCTCCGAAGTTAGGAACCAGACTATAATAGTCTGATCTATAATATTCTACTCCCTAATACGGTGGGTCAATCATTCGATCCTTCTTCTACTAAGGCTCCGACAGACATCCCGGAATGTTCCGTTAGTCGTCCTGTGAGCGGATTTCGCTGGCCCGCTGTTCAAGTCGGCGGAGGATCTGGATGCGCTGCTGATTCGCGTTCTCGTAGGCGACGCAGGCTCGGAGTGTCTCCATGTTATGAATAGTCGCGATACCAGCGTTGATGAGTCGGGTGTTTGGTGGTTCGAGACGCTGTTCCGGTGTGAGACCGTCTGATTCGACGGATAGATTCGATGAGTCGCTCATTTTGTTCGCCTCCGCTCTCTCAAGGCGACAAAAACAGCTGCTAGGCCACTCCCGGTCGAAGAAATTCCTTGTCAGAACTCTACGTTAGGTGGACGGTAGTTCGCGTCAGTGTCGACGCTGTCGTACATGCGGCCGAGCATGTCGAGTGCTGACTGGAAGTGCGCGTAGTGCTCGTTTGCGAACGCTACGGTTTCTTGGAGGGAGATAACGGGCCGTCCGTCGACCATCTCGGCCTCGATCTGTGGCCGCGGCTTGAGTACCACCTGAATCGCACTATTGAGGTCGTCAGCGGGCTGGCGATCCTCTGCAGTCGGGATTCCGAATCGATCGAAGAACTCCGCCCAGGCGTCGAGTTCGGATTCGTGGACGGCGATGAACAGCGGATAATCCCCCGGATCGCGAGCGACCTGGTAGCCACCGCGGGTCCAGACGTAGACTGCATCGATGCCGGTATAAGCATACTCCATCCCCGCGAATTGGGGGAGGACGTACGCCTCCGAGATCGACGGTGGCGAGGTGTCTGCTGCCGCCGTCAGGAACTCGAGACTGGCGTCTCGGATTGTCTGATCGACGAGATGGAGTCCATCGTCGTACACGACGTATCCCGCCTCTTCGAGGCGATTCACGACGCGCCGAATCGTCTCCCGGTTCTCGTCGATCTTCCGCGCGATGCCGGAGATGGAATCTCTTGGGTCGAGGGCGAGGATGACCTTGAGTTCCTTCTCACCGCACACTTCGTACATCCTGCGGCTACACAATTCTGTGCAATAGTCAAAAGAAGTACTATTCGTGTGGGTCGGCTGGCTGGATCTGGCGAGTGTCCTCAGCGAGGTCGTGGATATACTCGCGGAGGGTTTCCATATCCTCGCGGGCGTCTTCGAGCGTCTTACCCTTCACTTTGGCCGTGATCTTGTCTTGGTCGCGGGTGCCAGTACCGCGAGTGAGTTTGACGGTGAGTGAGACGCCGACATCGCTTCGCTCGACGTACTCGGTTGGTGCCTGACGCTCACGGTTCTGCGGCGATTCTGCGCTTGTACGAGGCTGCTGGGTGTGTTCTGACATTGATTGCTCTCTGTGACCGTTAGTTGACGGACGGTGCGACTGGATCGTCGACTATCTCACGAAGGGTGGCACCTATCTCGTGTCCGGTGAGTCGCCAGCAGTTGTCGGATCCTGTACACTCTAGCTGGCTCACCACTTCGGTCTTAAACGCCTTGTACTCCGCCAGTGCCACCTCTTCATCGTCAGTGTAATCGAGCAGGAGGGCAAGTGCGAGTTGGGCCGGCCCGCTGCCACCATATCCCCATTCGAAGCCCGAAGGACTGTGATTCGCCAGCTCGAGACTCCGCTCTGGCGTGAGCTGTTCTTGGTCCGATTGCTTCTCGACGATGGCGCGGCCTCGACGACGGTAACCGACGTAGATGACGTCGGGATCAGCCGAGGTCCGTGACTGTACGTGCGAATGTGGGTCGCTGATTCCACTCATAGGTTGGTTCGCGGGAGGCTCGTTCGATCACCCCCGCACCCCTCACGGGGGTACATAAACAGGACGGGGCTGCGTTCGGCAACGTATTTGACAGTTGCAACGTACTGTCCAGGTATATCGGGATGGCTGTACTGGACGATCTCTCAGGGTTCGAGTTCGAGGACGTGATAGAGGACGTCTTCCGCAATCTCGGCTACGAGAACGTCCGTCAGGCCGACCGAACCGCCGACGAGGGTCGCGACGTCATCATGGAGGAGGTCGTGGACGGCACCCGGCGCGCGATCATCGTCGAGTGCAAGCACACGGGGACAGTCGGGCGGCCGGTCGTCCAGAAGCTCCACTCGGCGATCGCGACGTTCGACTTCGACGGCCCCAAACGCGGGATGGCCGTCACAACCGGCCGGTTCACGAATCCCGCCGAGGAGTACGCTGCACGCCTCCAGCAGAACGACGATCCCCATCCCATCGAGCTGCTTGACGGCGAGGACCTCCGGGAGATCGCCGACGAAATCGGCCTCGACCTCTACAACGGTCGCATCGAGATTCTCTGCGACGAGACACTCCGCCCCTATGACCCGGCCGCCGACGTCGACGCGCCCGTCGAAGAGGCGTTCCGCGACATCGTCAACATCGAGGCCGCTGACCTCCCAGAACCACATTCGGCGGTGACGTTCCGCCCGGTGGTCGCGGTCACCGCCGACACGAACGCTGTCTTCGAGACGTCGGTGGGCGTCATCCACCGGATCAACGACTGGACTCGATTCGTCGCCCACGCCGAACGCGGGCAGCCGCAGGTCGTCGACGAGGACGTCGCGACGTTGGTCACGGAGAACCTCCACGCGACGGTCGATCTCGACACCGAGCAATTCGCGGAGGTGTTCGACGACGTCGAGGAGAACCGGTTCGGCCAGACGCAGACCGAGTACAAAGAGTGGGCCGTCGAGCGGCTCCAGCAGCACCACACGACGACGGTCACCTACACCGGCGACAACAACGTCACGTACAACAAAACCTGTGAGCCGAACCGCTCGGATATCTCCGTCCAGTCGATCGAACCAGTGTGCCTTCCCGAGGTTCGACACACCACCGACATCCAGGAGTACACCTATCCCTACGAGTACTACGCGGCAGGCCCGTCACGAGTAACCGCCGAGGACAGGATCCATCGGTGTGTCCACTGTGACGCGAGCGGCGTCGATGAGACGTACACCTACTGTCCGAACTGCGGGGCAATCGCTTGCACTAGCCACACGAAAACGGAGCGGCTGGAAGGTGAGCCGGTTTGTACGGGGTGTGCGGTGACGGAACGGTTCGCACTGAAGGCGAAGTACTTTTACGACGAGAAGAATCTCGAGTCGTTCCGAGAGGAGTACGCCGAGATGCCACTCCACGAGAAGGCAATGGAGAACAAGCTGCTGGCTGGCGGGAGTGTGGTTGCGACCCTGTTAATCGTCCTCGGCGTTCTCTTAATCGGCGGCATCATCTAATCCGTCGCAATTTTCCGCCGGGCTGCGGTGTTGTTGTTGTTACGAGACTCCGTACTGCTCCTTGAGTGCCATATATTCGTCCTTCTTCGGGAGGATGACGGGCAGATCATCTGTCCTGTCGAAGTCACCTTGAAGTGGCCGATACAACACTTTCACAGTAGGTTCCAGGTCGTACCACTGTGCGGTCTCGACGAGTGTCTCCTGATCGATATCCTCCGCCTCGATCAGCAGCATCGAATAGCTGACTCGCCGGGATCCGCTATCGAGAAGGAGCGTATGGCACACGGCTTCAGCAGGCGTTAGCTCCTCGTCTGGAGCATACCAGAACGGAGGCTCGCCGGCGAGGAAAAACTGTAGACCATACGCTGCAAACCGGCCCAGTCCGGTCATCTCCCAGCCTGGAGCTGCTTGGAGCGCGTCCGTATCCTCAGCGGTCTGTACGCGGACGAGGGATCGCTTCGGATCGCACCACGCGATCGTGGCGCTGGGGGCGATTTCCCGGACTCGTGCTCGATGTTCGTGCTCTATGGCGGCCCGAGCGAACGCCAACAGCGGCGAGACCTCGTCCCGGAGGGCGTACTTTGGATCGGATCTGGAGAGTAACGCTCGGTGCTTGAGCGGTGATAACGTGCTATGGGCACCTTGTCGGGTGATTCCGAGCCGGTCTGCGATATCAGCGATGTGTCGTGGCCTATCGAGGTACCAACACACGCGGAGGGTGGCTGGCGAGAGCAGTTCTGTCCAGTCTACGTGGCTGAACTCCGACTGGAGCGTTCGATACGCTTCGGTGACGGGATGTTCCGCGATGCGGGCTCGACGCTGATTGCTGGGGCCACGGTTTTCTGCGAGCAATCCCGCTGCGAGCAATTCGTCGAGTACGTCGTACAAATGTTCTCGTGAGTACTCGGTTTCAGCCGCGAGTTCCTTCGGAGTTGCTTCACGGCCGGTACTCAGCGCGTCAAGCACGGCGAGTCCGGCCTTCGTAATCATCTGGGTCTTTCTAAATCCTAACTATATAAATACGATTTGGGATTTTACTTGACGACTGCTTCGTCCCGAACCAGTTCTGTGAGCGCGTCCTCAAGCGACCCGTAGAACTGCCAGCTGGCCTGCTCGAAGGCCTCGTCCGTTGGGCCGTCTTAGCGGGGGAACACGGAGTGACCGCTCACTTTGACTGTCCACTCGGTCGGCTCGTCGAACGAGTTCTCCATCGGGAGTTCCACGACGTAGAGGAACTCCTCGCCGCCGTGAATGCCGTCAGCTGGATCCTCGACACCGTGGCCCAGCAGGAACAGCGGCTGGTCGAGGTGCTCCATATTGGATGGCTCAAGGAGGTCTGCTAGCTGCGCTGCGTCGATCGTTCGATTTGGCCCCCCATCCAGATACAGACCGACCGTTGAGAGCTTGTCGAGGAACACGAACGCCGCTGCCGTGTAGGCTGATCCTCTCTCGGCGCGGGTCGCATCGAGCAGTTCCTTCAGCCGGACGAGATCCTGAAGGACGCTCGTCGGGTAGCCGTCCGAGTGTCGGTACAACTGTGCGACCCGGTCCGCATCGTTTGGTTCGTCGTCCTGGTCGACTCGTTGGACGAATCTGAGTTGACTTCGTGTCGACATAAACACCGCCGGCACGTGTGCGCCGGCACCCGTCGCCGGCGCAACAACAACCAGTTCTCAGAGAGGGTGTCGTGTGATGCCGTCAATGCCGCTCCTAGTCACACGGAGGAGCCACGTTGACGGGTTGTTGTCTTCTTTCCCGCTATTGATTGGTGCTGGTGCTCCGGTAACAAGGACGGGCGTTTGGAACTCGTCAAGCGTGCCCTGTTGACCGACGTGCATGTGTCCGGAGACGATGAGATCAATTTCAACGGAGGTTTGTTCAATAGCCTTCCGAAAATCTGCTCCCCTCTTTTGATGTATGTGGTACCCGTTTTCATTCCGGACGGGGTATGGAGTATCGTGGACGACCAATACATTCGCGTTTGAAAGTACTGATTGAACCGAGGCTTCGAGCGGCTCGCCCGGGAAGCTATCGTGGCTGTAATCGATCCCGAATAGCGTAACGCCTGCTTCCCCTACTGATTCTCCATCGTTGGAGAGACGCTCAATCCCTGATGTATCGTTAGTTGCTCCATCAACTGTTCGACGGCTAGCAGGCTCATCGTGGTTCCCGTAGATGTAGTAGAACGGAATATTGAGCTCTGAGTTGAGAGCGTCTATCACAAAGGACCGGTCTGCTCCGATAGCAACGTGATCGAAAATGTCCCCGGCGTGGACAATGGCATCAGCGTCTAGGGTGTTGGCCTGATCCATTACCGCTTGGAAGCGATCACGAGCGTCGAGATCTTTGGCACCTTTTGCTTTCTTATCACGGCGACGATGCCGATAACCGGCGTGGGTGTCGCCGACAATCAAGAGTCGCGTCGCGTTGTCATCGGCCGGACCGAGTTCAGTTACTGTCAGATCCTTCGTACTGTCGAGCTGGTAGTGTCGACTTCCACCCTGTGACCAGTACCTTCCTCGGACGTCTTTCAGTTCGTACCGGTGACCTTCGGTAAGCGAAAGGGAGAGAGAATGCGTCGACCAGATTTTAAGAGAGATTGTCTGTCCGTCTGCATCCTCGACTGTAACTTCAAAATCGAGTTTATTACTACTGGAGGGCGAGACCTCTCGAACGAGGACTGTGATAGGATTAGAAAGACGGTCATTACGAGGGAGATCATCTCGAGTAAACATTAACTTCATAGATAGATGGCAGGACCGAGTACTTAATCGATGCGAGTACTCTCTGTGACTCGGTTTTAGATTTGCAGCAGTGCTTCGCTAAGCCAAATGAGAGACCTCTGAAGGTTCCTCGACATCGTCGAACTCACCACGTTCGACCGGCTCCCAGTCCTCATCTGGCTTCGGACTCCACCAGTCGACCTCATAGTCGCCTGGGGCACCGAGGACCTTCACCCGCGCCGACCCATCCGGAAGATCGCGACGGAGCTTCTCGTCGACGTGGAGGTTCCACGTCGAATCGGTGTCGAAGCAGGCGAGGACGGCCTCCTCGTAGCCGCGTGTCTCCCGTGACTCTTGCAGTTTAACCTGCGTATTGCAGTTCTTGCAGAACATCCCCTCGAAGGTAATGTGACTGAATATCTCGTGCCCGCAGACCGGACACCAGAGGAACTCGAACAGTGCTTCGCTGTGGCGGTCGATGACTTCCAGACTCATCTATGGATCTGGCCCGATTGAGACGGGCCACCCATTCCGGCCCAAAATAAACGTCACCGTAGATACGCACCCATCAATCAGCGCTCGGTGCCGTACACGATTCGCGAGGGCGCTTCGTACCCGCAGTCGGGACAGTCGAACCAGCGCTGTACTTTCGCGCCGTCAGCTGCTTTCTCACCGACGAGGACGTCGCCGTTCGGACACTCGGGACAACTCAGTTCGGGCGCTGGCCGTTCGCGGAGCTCTTCACGGAACGATTTCGCGTCTTTTGTCTCGTACCCTCGCGACCACACTGGGTAGCCGTCGACGAGGATTGTGCCACGCCACTTGTAGCGGTACGAGTCCGGTGCTCGGTGTAAGACAGCCCGAGCGCCGGTCTCGGCATTCCGGTATACGAGTGTGGGAGTGCGGCTCTCGCGCTTCCAGTTTATGATTCGAGCCATCTGTTTCTGTTAGAAGTGGACGTCGGCGGGCACGATCCAGAGCTCCTCGCTCTCCTCCAGCACTCGATCCAGCTGCTCACGGTGACGGATACCGTTCGCATATTCGTTGTACAGGAAGATCGTTGGCCCGTCGTAGGCACCGACCTGGTGGAACGCGTGCCGAGCGAGATCTTCGTCGCGCATAATCTCCTCGTCGGAGTGTTCGTCAAGTGCTTCCCTCACCCGTTCGAGATTCCGCTCGAACTCCTCTTTCGTCGCCTCCCAGCCACGCTCAAGCAGGTCTTGGCCGTCATCGGAGTCGACGGGGGCTGCAGTCGGTAACTCACCCCATCGCGCCTTCCCCGCAACGGACGTGTCCTCCTCATCGAACGTCACGTGGTAGTCGAAGACGGCGCCGGCATGTGGGTCCGCGCCGACTAGGCGGTCGAACACCGTCTTTCCGGTAGCCAGCGCGTCGTCGTACGTCAATTCGTCTACCAGGGCGTAAATTACCATGTGCATCTCGAACACCTCGAAACGCCGACGCACCGGGAGTGATTGCTCGCTCGCTCCTGCTGCGCCGGCACCCATCGCCGGCGCACGAAAAACTCGCTACGGGAGATCGCGTTCAGGAATCGGCTGTCCGCTCGACGGTGATTGTCAGGTCGCCTGATTCGTAGTCTGCTTCGAAATCGACGCTGAACGCGTCGGATTCGTAGGCGGCGTGGTAGGCACGGTGTAGTTCGAGCGTCCCGGTCGCCTTGAAGTGGAAGAATGCAGCCGAGGTGTAGGGCTTGCTCTTGGTTTCGATCTGCGTCTCGACAGAGGCTGAGAGTGCGATTTGCGGTGTATCAGTATCGATGCTCGCCGCGAACGCCTTCGCCTCCTCGACGGTGGCCTGCGAATGTGCGGGCGTCTTGCCGGTCAGCACGTTCACCGGCGTCTCGGTATCATCGGTGAACAGGACATCGTGGAAGGTGCGTGTCCCGAGGACTGCGTCGGGACCTAACTCGCAATCGTGGAATGGATCGTCGTCTGGTTTCTCGGGCATCAAATCACGAGCCTACGGTGGGGCTCACCCATTCCTGTCCCTGACAAACAGCAGCTGCCACGAAGTAAGCCAAACCACAGTAGATTCTTACATTTACACTTCGATTTCGAGATAATGCCAGCAAGGAAAAAACAGCACTACGTGCCAAAACTCTATATGAGGGGATTCACTGACACCGAGAAACTCCCCTCATATCAGTTAGACCGCCGCCAAGAATTTCAGCCGACATCGATTCACCATCTCTGCTACGAGGACTATTTCTATAGCGACGATCCCGAGAAGGAAGAAGCAACAATGAAATTGGAGGGTCGGTTCGCGGGTGTCCTACAAGACCTTAGGAACGATCAGACGCTCTCCGCGTTAGACAGTGAGGATGAGTGGATGTTCCTTCTCACGTTCTTAACGCATACTCATACACGGACGAAGAACGCGAAAAAAGAATCTCAAGAACTCAGCCACGAACTCCTCCGTCTCTGGCTTGAAGCGAATGAAGGCGTTATGGAGGGAGACGACGAAGAGATGCGTCAAAAAGCCTTAGAGATGCTCGAGGAGGAAAAAATCCAGATAAAAAACACCCCTGCATTCCCGATGGGAGAACTCGTCTCTATGTACGGGCCACTACTGATTGGCGATCTGGAAGTAGCATTATTGAGGGACGTGACCGGGATGGGGTTCATTTTCTCAGATCACCCAGTTGTGTTGGACAATCCAATGTTTCAGGATAAGATCCGGGACGCGAAAACAGGGTTCCAAACACGAGGCATACAAATATTCTGTCCAATTTCACCTGATCTCACGCTTATGATGTATGATCCCGATTGCTATCATATCCCCGGCACTGGGGTTGTTGAAGTCGGGAGCGATGCTGTAACTGAACTGAATAGGCTCCAGATAGTGAACGCACTAGACGCTGTATTCTATCAAACCGAAGGCAGAGAATCAGAGATACGTGTTCTACACGATGAAGTGGCAGATTTACGGCCTGAGAACATGACTCAGGTGGATTGGTTTGATGCGGATGATCCACGATTTGATACAGATAACGAGGTGTTTGGGATCGGGTCAACCGTTCCTGATTTCTCTCCAGAATTGCCTTTTATAGAATCACGGAATGCTGAATTCGATCTAATTCGATCGCCCGAGATGTATGCGAGGTTCAAATCGATGATCGAGGACGCACGCGACTATGCCAAAGAGCAGCTGGCACAAGACGAGTAGATGTCCACTATGTTATTCGAAACGGGATCCAGTGTCTACCGTAACGGCTCTATTGAAATGCTATTCTCCAGATAGATTCTCGCCTGAAACAACCGATCGCTGAATAACCTACTTATCGGCTGATTCCCTGCAAACCAAGTGGAAGAAACGATTCTGGTGTGCTGCATACACCCTCTATAGTACGCCACTCCTATCAATCTCAGAGGATTTCAACAAATCCGACTGGGGGAGATGCTCGAT
Organism: Haloprofundus halobius; assembly: GCF_020097835.1. Taxonomy (GTDB): domain Archaea; phylum Halobacteriota; class Halobacteria; order Halobacteriales; family Haloferacaceae; genus Haloprofundus; species Haloprofundus halobius. The sequence continues at coordinate 44,394 of NZ_CP083669.1, read as the reverse complement.
CGGTGATGTGCGACTAAGTCTTCGCTCAGGAGTCGACCGTGACGTTAACTTCCGCCGAAGCACCTGGCTGGGTGAGCAGTCCCACCTGTTCCAGAAGCGTCGTAGCTTTCGCGATTCGCTCTTGGTCGGGCGAGTCCAGTTGCTCGGTGTTGATGCTGTTGAGGTTGCTGAGCGTGCGATGCAGCCGGTAGCCAGGTGTGTCTCGTGGGTCCATGATGTACGCCTCCGCCGACTTCTGGCGCAGAAAAAACGGGAGAGACGCTGATGTCTCCCGCCGAAGCCTTGCACCTGTATTAACCAACAGATTCGGGAAGACTCATTCCACGTTGGTTAAGACGTTATTCTGTTGAGTATTCTACTCGGGGGTTGGTCCGTGACGAGGCGACTGACAAACCTGGCATTCCCACATCGGCTGGCCAGACCACTCGTCATCAGGGACAGTCTCGAACTCCTGGAACTGATGCTCAGTCTTTCGACCGCACTTGCGACATTCAAGATGTGTTCTCGAGGGAACGCTGGGTTGCCGATCCTCGGAGTGCTCGTCGATGATAGTGCGCTGGAGTGCAATGGCTGGCACCAACCAGACGTCGTTCTCGGCGCTCTCAAGTAGGTCTGTAAGCCGATCTTCCTCACGAACGTTGTGGCCTCCCTCATCGTAGAGGAACGTCGTGTGCGCCCCATCACTCCGCGACTGGTTCGACTCTGTCCGTCCCGTCCGTTCACGAGCGGCTGCGAGAAGCTGTTCGCCGCTTTCGGAGGTGACTCGAACTGCTTCGGGAAGCGAGGACCACTGCTCGGTCAGCTGTGTGGCGGGCTCTGCATCAAGGTCGTAGATCAGCTGGCAGTCATCGACCGCTGGATCCCTGTCAGCCTTCGTGAGGAGCCTGGCCGCAGCAGCACCCTTCGCGATGGCGGCGTAGAACGTCGACGCCTCGACGAGTAGATGGACGACATGGAGGAGTGTCCACTCCGTATCTGAGGTGGACCTCTCGTCGCTGGTTCCATCAAGATGATTCGAGAGGCAGAACCGGCACTTCGTTTGGGTAGTGGGAATGGAAGCACCACAAGAGGAACACTCCTTCTGTGTCGATCTCGTTCGGTTTGGATACGATTCCAGCGTTTCTCTTCTCCGATGTCCTATTCGCCCAGAAGTACCACGCCCAGAAAGCTTGTCGTCGGGAACGTGTGTCGCCTCACCGAGTGGTCGCAGTTCTTCAAAGTCAGATTGTCGCCCGTTCATAGAGTGGTCTGGCAGCACCTTCCTTCGTTTCTGTATTTAAATCTCAGCCACAAACTCCGAATCTCCGACGGAAGAAGATTCGCAGATAGCGTCTTCAGACCGCCAATTCGTTCAATGTGTTTCGATGCGACCGGATGGTCGTTGACGTGACGCTCGCCGCCTCAGCGACTTCCGCCTGTGTTAGCCACCGTCCCTCTTCGCGACCCGCCTTGTAGAGACAGGCGGCTGCGAATCCCGATGGTTTAACACCCGACGCTACTCCTGTCGATTCAAACTGTTCAGCCAACCTCCGAGCTCGCTGTCGGATGTACGCTGGAACCTCGAGTTCTGACGCAAGTCGGGGGATGAATTCGCTAGGGCGAACAGGCTGGGCTGGCAGTCCAAGTTCTCTATTCAGCGTTTTGTACGCGTTCGTAACTCTCGATTGTTCAACGCGTGCCGCATCGACGACGTCGTCGAGTAACCGTGAGTGGCCGTTACATCGACAGACACCATAGACGCTTGCTGTCGCGATCGACTCGATTGATCGGCCTCGAAGCAGGTCTTCGCTTTGAGCGCTCCGGAACAGTTGACACGCTTGGTCACGAACCGAATCTGAGAGCTCGAGGACGCTCGCGATTCTTCGGACCTCACCCAGGCCGTGTGCGAGGTTTCGCTCGGCTTTCGACTGGAACCGACCACGAGTCTGCTCACGCCGCATCCGGGCTAGCCGCTGGCGCTTTTGCCCAGAGAGTTCGTTCCCATTCGCATCTTTCCTGCGACCGATTTTCGTCGACAGGCCTCGGTCATGGCGTGCGACGGTGAGTGGTGCACCTGTTCGATTCGGGGTTTCTTCATCGGTAGCGAACGACCGCCACTCCGGACCGTGGTCGATTTTCTGTTCGTCGATGACGAGCCCACAGTCCTCACAGACCGTCTCGACGGTATTTGTTCTCACTTGGCCGTCACATTCGGGGCACGCCGTGTTGTTGTTCGATACGTCTTCGTCGAAGCTGGTTTCGTAGATCTCTCTCGTGGCCATCGGTAGTTCGCGAGGCGTCTCGTCTGCACCCCGCACCCCTCTCCGGGGGAGATAGACAACTGCGGATGTGATTATGGAATAGATCTATTGACTACTCAGGGAGCCTTTGCAGCGTCTGTACATACTCTCAGCGGGGTATGCCGTGGCCGGTTATTCGTCGTCGATTACGACGCCGCCATCGGTGACCGCTTACATCACTCAGCGAAGTACTCGTACACAGGCAGGAGAGTTTGGAAGTACTCGAGCGTCCAGTCTACCAACTCTTTCTTCTCGATGAGGTCTGAGCCATATGGAATCTGCTTCTCGATTACGAACGACTTCTCGTGTCCTATGTTGGCATCGGTCGTCTCCCTCACAGCCCGACCGATGACTCCCAACCTATCCGTGATACTCGCTTCGTCGACCCCTTGCATGTAGATGACCGAATCTGCGTGGAAGGTTGTGGTCTGCCGTTCTCTGTCGTTGGCCTGCTGGATGTTCCGCTGGTACCGGAGATAATAGAACGGATTGTCTTCACGTGTGAGTTCGATGCCGTCCAGTTCGGACAGGGCGTCCAACATCACGCGCTTGAATTCCGGTTTAAGTTCAGAGGATCCCCGTCTCACGATATTGCTGACAATCCGGTTCGGGATATAGAGTTGGACAGAGAACTTTGCTGGGTGCCAGAACCCTGCCGAGAAATGTCTAAGTCGCTGGAATATCCCGTTCTCCAATTCCTCTGAATCAACAAGGTGTACCTCTCTGCTTCGTTGATTTGAGGTCGCGGTGAAGTTCCCGAGATCGTAGTTCCCTCTACTCTCGTACAACGCCTGAGAGAAGATTCCAGGGTTAGTCTGGTCGACTCCTCGAAGCATCGTCTTCCGATACTCTCCCACACCAGACCCGCTCAGTTTATCGCGGTCGAATCCTCTGAATGGTACCATTCTCATTAGTTCTAAGTAGTCGGTGAATTCTTCGAGTAGGAATCGGTCGATGTCATTCTTCGTTCTCTCTCGGTAATTTTCTAGCAGTTCATAGATGTCCAACCAACTGATCCCGTGACACAGTTCGTCATCGGTGAGGCCAAGCTCTCCCCGATATTTCCCCATCTGAGTGAGACTCAGCCTGTCCCGTTCTGTCTTGACCTCAATAACGATTGACGTTGGGACGTTCTCTGAATGAACTGTGACTACGCCGTCTACTGTTCCGTCTCCAGAACGTGGATCTGATTCTCTAGCGACGTTCTCTCCGGCAAATGAGAGTCCAGCAAGGTGGACGGAATGTTCAGATGTTGGAATCTCGTTCAAACCGACCTGAGTGTCGTACTCGAATTTGGCGTCCTCGAAAGCGAGACCAAGGGACTGCTTTAGAAAACTGTCCGTGAGTCTATTATCAGACTCTTGCAGGACTTTCAGGAAGCCCTTCGTGGTGTTGTTCTCCAGCTGCTCTTTACCCTCATCGCTGGCACGCTGGTACCAGAAGAGATTATCCCACTTTGGTCTCACACAACTGTCCTTTTCCTACTCGAAGTATATTCCTTCCGCTCAGTCGTACATAGGTGATCTTCCAACTTTGTGATTCGAGGCTCTTGCTTCTGTCAGAATTCAAAATGCTGTGAACGCTCTACTTGTCATGGGTGAACTTCTCCTCGAGATTCTTGCGCTCACTGCGCTTCTTAGCCGCCTTGCCCCCTTGAAATGTTGCTCCACCAGTGAATCCCGCAACCGTTGCAGAGGCAATGACATTTCCTCCAGTCAGTGCGAGTGTGATGAAGAACGTTGCTACTGTGGCTCCGAAACTTATCTCTTCATCAGAGGCGTCGGTCAGCTCTCCGGTCTGTTTCGCTTTCCAGAAGATGTAGTCGACGAGATCGTACGAAATTTCTCGAGTCCGACGTCGGTACCAGTCCCCATCATCCCAAATCAGCTTGTCGTGAATGTGCGATTCGGGCGGACGTATCTCATCGATGTCCGAAGCTGGGTACTTGTATTGGCCTACACCCGGTGTAGACCTCTTCTGATGTACTGTCGCGGCAATCGTCGATATATCGGCTGCGATGCTTGGTGCGTTGAGTTGCACCAACACAGAGTCGAGTGCCTGCTGCATCTCGACAATCGACTGAACCATCGCCGGTTGAATAGCCGATTCAGCAATTTTCTGAGTCTGGGTGATTGACTGAACCAACGCCGGATTAACCACACTTTCCGCGATCTTCTGCATTTGGACGATATCCCGGATCAGTGCAGGCTGGATGGCATTCTCCATCGTCTTCTGCATCTGAATTGCGTCCCGAACCAGTGCCGGCTTGACAGCCCGCTCTACCGTCTTCTGCGTCTCAATCATCGACTGGACTGCTGCCGGTTGGATCGCTTCCTCTGCCACTTTCTGAGCCGCGAGAATGCTGCTAACGTCTATATCGACAGTAAAACTTGTAGAGATAGAGGGATTTGGATCTTTCCCGGACTCTGCGTCTGAATCTTCGCTATCCTCACCCATAATGATCTCTTTGCTGTATTTGGTTTTGAGTTCTCGATTACTTTAGTGCGTCTAGGGGAGTAGTTCGGGAAGGTTTGGAAGCTCCAAATCGAACTCAGGGATGTGTCGTTCGATTAGCCCCTCCTTTTCCTGCGGGAACATCCCAACAGCCGAGCCGCCTTCAGGGGCGATCAAGTTCTGTATCTCATCGTAGGTGAAATCCAGGTTGACGTCGTAGTTCCACTCCTCCGCGTCGGTCTTGAGGTTCTGAATTTGATCCCATACGAACTCGACGTTGCTGTCCGTGACAGCCTCACCGTAGACTGAGCCTCGAATCGCCCAGTGGAGTTCGCTCATCAGTAGAGCGATACACCCTCGGCATCCGTGTCGGGCGAACCGGAGGAATGTGCGATTGGCGATGAAACGTGTTCCTCTCCATGCCATCTTGTACGGGGTACCGATGGTCCATAGGACAACCTCCAGACCGAACGCCGCTGACGCGAAGAGGAACCCCTTGATAGCTTCTGGGTTTGGATCAGGAGTTTCGACGACACACGCAGCGTTGCAGAGGTTGTTGAAACTCCCAATGAGAGGGAGATAGCGGGTATATTTGCTAAGATCCCGTCGTCCCGATTCAATCATAGACTCGTCTATTTTGTCGGTGATGTTGTACTCGTTGAGGATGCGAACTCCAAACTGGAGACGACGGACGACGTCAGACACAGACTCGCCACTATCGACCACTGCATTGAGGGTCTCTCCAGAAATTGCCTTGCGTGCGGAGCACAGTTCGTTAGCACATTGAATTACGGTGTCGTTCCGTTCGGTTTTCGTCTCCGGGAGTGCGTCGAAATAGCTGTCGGCGACGTCGTTTACTGTACTCCTCTCTTTCAGGGCGGTTACCTCCCCTGAAGCTGCAATCGGAGTAGCTGCCGTCGCTTTAAGGAATGTCCTTCGTTTCATTCACTCAGTAAGTCACTTTCCCGGCAGGAGCCGACGACGTTGTTTTTAGTACTCGATAAATTACCGAGCAGGGTTGGCTCAGATCTCCTCATTTGCCTGTTTGTGTCGCGTCCAAAATGTTCCAACTCCGATCTCAACAGGCACAATATCGTCCCGCTGTTGGAGTTCTTCCTCTGCTCGGTCCTGCGGCCACTCGTAAACGGTCATGACTTCTTGAGTCGCAACAGGGCCGTGCTCGGTAACGAATCCGGAGAGGGGTTGCGGCTCCTCACTATCGATTCCTGATTGGTCGAAAATATCTACGATGTCGTCGTAGTGCAGATAGCCCGATTGAGTGACTTCCTCTCCGTCGACGTGGAATTTGGTGAAGGGCGGATTGAGATCACGTTTAGTCTGACGAGGCTCTACTTTGTCCCAAGCTTCCTCCAATCGGTTGATATCGAGCCCCGCGTTCTCCGCTAATTCGAAAAGGATCTCCTTATCCTCGATGTTTGTCCCTTCGACCATGGTGGCCGTCCGAAGCCGTCGAAGGTATCGTTGGGCGGCGTTTGGCCCTTGGTGCATCGCTGCCAGGTAAGCGCGATTTGCGAGTTCGGTTGATTCCGGCGGATTCTCCTCCCACACGGAGGTATCTATAGGCATTTTGTGGCGAAGACGGTCTCTTTCCCACTTCGATGCCATCTCTTCGGGGTCAACGAATTCGCGGACGGGGACAAGGTGATAGTCGGTATCGACTTCGTGTCCGTATCGTTCTTTGATTTTAAGTATTATGGGATACAGCCCCCACCCCACGTTATCCCACGGGTCTGAGTATTGCACAACCTTCGGTTCTTGTTCTTCTTCATCGTCGTCATCATCCTCGTCTTCCGACTCCTCTTGTTCCGGTTCTTCGTCCGGAGTCTCGGGATCCTGTGACTTCTCGGGCTCTGAAGAATCGGGGTCTTCTCCCGCCTCATCGGGGGAGTCGTCACCTACCTCCACACCCTCGGGGATTCCGATGATGCCGCCTCCTCCGCCTCCGCCTCCACCTCCACCTCCACTGCTTCCATTACCGTCTGTTCCGGACGGTGTGGTCTCCGTTGGCTGGGGGCCAGAATCTTCGGAGGGTGCTTCCTCTGACGGCGATTCATCGGTGTACTCGTCAACTCCTGTCTGGTCGGGATCGACGTCTGGCGCTTCGTCACCGGAGGTACTACCACTGTCATCGTCCTCGGGGTCAATGTACAGGTCGTCTGTCGTCCCGTCACCCATTGATAACCACCTCAGAGTCCGGAAGGTAGTCTCCAATTCGCGACTGCTCGTCGGTGCGCTCCGTCTCTAGCGCTCGTTTGATTTCGTAAATCCACATGGCTAACCTCTGTTGTGAATACCCGTCCGTCGTCAGACCGCAATCCTGCTTCCAGTACCACCCTGCAGCCTCATCAACAACCTCCGGCAGCACTTCGACCTGTCTCGGTGACCCTCGACCGATGACCAAAACTCCCTCAGGGTTCAGGGCGGTAGCCGCCTGATGTATCCGATCTCGGAATTCGTAGTTGCTGGGTGTCTGGACGCCGTACATGGCGAACCGATCGATACCCAGTCGGGCAAAGGTCTCACGAGCCTCCTTGAAATGGGGTTGAGAAAGCCCTTTAGCCAAAGGTATGAGTTCGTGGGATAGTCCCATCTCCTCGGCCGTCTGGTAGAGCCATTCGAATCGATCAAGGTACTTTCTCACGTTCTCTAACTGATGTTCTGGCTCCATCTGATGGTAGACCCATAACCAGTCCGGGATGATTCGCGCCTCACGCGTGATTTCGGCATAGAGGTCTATTTCCGCCCATCGCCCTCTGTCCGTGACTGTTGGGTCGGGTTCCGTGCCCACGATTGTGAGTTTGTGGTGGGGCTGGAGGATGTTATCGAATCCTCCATGATTTCTCAGAACGCTTTCGGCTTCGCTGAGTGTCACCATCACGTGTTCAATCGTTGGATCCGCCTCCAGTAGATCGAGAAACTTCCCGCTGGGCTCGAGGCGAAGAATCGCCTGAAGTTGGGAGTACTGCGCAATCAAGGAGGCTAACAGGGTTTGCTGACCTCTATGCGAATCTCTCTGTATGGAGTGCGAATTCATTGGCGATGGTGCGGGTCGTTCACTTGGCACCTACCGCCATTCTACGAATTCGGTATATAAAACTCTGTTGGAGATTTTTCAAACAGGTGGGCCAGATAGGACACAGATCGTCTATGTTCTAGGCGGGCCGAAACTATATGGTAGCGATAGGCGGTCGATATCGGAGAGATTTAACACGGGGGTGGCTGACTATGAACTATGAGTGATAGGGTTCATTTCATTCCAGTCGGGTTTGATTTTGACCGCCTTATTCGTCCAATATCAAAGGGTGAGATGGAGGCTGACCGGATCGTGCTACTCACGCATGAAGGCGAGCCCGACGATGACCCGATAGACCGGGCAGCGCAGCTTGCAAAGAATATGACCGGGAAACTGGAGCGTACATTCGAGCTGATCGACATAGAGGTCGAAATTAAGGCAGTCAATCTTGAGGAGATGTACGAGTACGAGACGCTCTATCCCAAAGCGCATGACTACATTCTGGAGGAAATCAAGAAGGGGAACGAAGTCTACGTCAATATCTCCTCCATGCCGCGGACGGTGTCGTTCGCGTTTGCGACAGCTGCTGACTCATTGATAGCTGAGAAACAAGAGGAGTTCGAGGACATTCGTGATCGCGTACACACGTACTACGTGGCCCCCAAGGAGTATCTGGTCTTGGAAATGCTTGATGTGTTGGAAGATGCGGCCGAGGCCTTTGATGAACTGAAGGAGTACGAAGACCTTCGGGTACATCAGCACTATGAGGCGATCACCGACATACTAGATCGGGTCGATGAAAGTGGCGTGACAGAGGGTACGCGGGAAGATTTAGATGGTGACGGGCATATGTTCGTTGAGTTTCCGTCATCTCCTGGTAGCAACGTGAAAGAGTTCGAGGAGCATGTTCTTCGATTTCTCAAGGGGAAGGGTACGTTCGAATCGACCTCAGAACTTGCGGAGGCGTTGGCCGAGGAGAATGGTGAAGAATATGGCGAATCATTCAGAAGTCGAGTTCAGTACAATGTGTCTAACCTAGATACAAAGGGGTACGTCACCCGAAGGGATAGCGGAAATAGACACGAGACGGAACTATCGACAATGGGGCGTATGTGGGTAGAAACGCACTAATCTTACTTTCCCGGCTCTGCTGAAATCCTCACTAGTGGACAGAAACCGCGTGCTGGATATAGAGAATGGGGTCAGCAAAGGGGTTTTTCAGCGGGTCACTGGACATTGCCTACGTAGTCGGTGAACAGGTACACGACTGAAGCGGTTGCAGCTAAGATGAGTACAAGTTCTCGGAGTGGGAGTTCAGATAATTGTTGTTCGGTCCCAAGATGGACTTCGAGTTCGACCCGGGTGATACGTTGGTAATGGGGTAGCTTGCTTATCGAACAGGCCGCCGCATTCTCCCTTCAGCTTCGAGTTCAGCGAGCAGTTCCCGCAGGTCAGCCGCTTTGTCATCGGGAAGATGACGAACGGTTGATCCTAGCGTCCCTGAGATATCCTTCGCACGTCCGTACCGGCCGTCGCCCGGTCCAAGTACTGCGTACTCCTCGAACTGCAGCCCCTTCAGGTCGTAGTCCTTGGTTCCAACAGAGTCCAGCAGCCGGATGCCGTCAGTTCCGTACCGACCTACGGTGATCAGTTCCGAATCAGGGCTTCGAATCGTTCCGATTCCACCGTAGCGGGAGGCATCTCTTACGGCGTTGAACGCTGTGGTTGAGGCGCTACCGTCGTGGTCGTCTTTGTTGAAGGAGTGGCCTGTGCTGTAGTCGACGACCAAAAGCCCAGTTGCGTTGTACCGCCCCTGGGATTCACTGGGTACCGCCTTGTTCTCGCAGGCAATTGCAACCGCCTCGGAGTGGGGAGTAGGTCCCATATCTGCTATGTGTGGGGCCAAGTAGAAAAAACCCAAGGGTAAAATAGCGTTTGGCCTATGTCTATATTATATTCGGCCCTTGGCTAATGTCCGCTGGATATTTGACTAACGGGCGCTTGGTATCTGTATGAGCACTTCCGAGGAGACGCCCCTATGGCGGCGAATTAGGGATGTCGTCTCATCCAACCGACTATTCAAATTTAATATCGCATACCATGACGTCGACCGAGAAGCCTACGCTGACCGACTGTTCGAAGACGGTGTCGTCACGATCTCGGATTGGGCGCTTGCCACGACCGGTGGTGTTGAGCTCGCTACAGACGGTAGTGTCCTGAGCCCTGAAACCGTGCACGAGCCCTACGGAAACACGCTCAAGGGTCAAATCCAGTGGGATGTAATTCGAGACATTATGCATGAGGAGATATATCCCGATGAAGACACAAAAATTAAGGCTGGGAAAGCTATTGGGAGTATCCGAACGTTCGTTGAAGGAGTTGACCCCGGTGATGTTCTCTTAGTGAATCTGCCTAGTGGAATCGCTCCGTGCGTGGTTGAGGGTCCGACTGTATATGACCGGTCCACAGAGTACAGTGACCTTGCACCAAATCACATCATGTACCGGAAAGTTCAGTGGGCCTCAGATGGCGAGCGTCCGCTCACTGTCTCAGCAGATCTCCTTCCACCAGGGTTCGGGACCGCCCGTCACACGATCGAACAAGTGTCCGATCCATCGCCGATGGTGGAACTCCTACGCGTCGTTGAATGGGTTGGTGACTCGATAGGTCAAGAGGAGCGGTGAGTACGACGACTTCACCAATCTTCCAGCATAGAAACAACCGATTCGACGGGGCCGAATAGTGGGCGAAGGGGGAACGAGTGTTCCAATTCATAAGTCGAGTGTCATAGATTCCATGGAAGACGAGTAGTCTTTCGTGCACTGGCGACCCGCTGGGAGACACGCGCTCTATATCCAGCACGGACGCTCAGAACGATCACCGGCTGAGGATTTCAATAGAGCCACTTTCTCTTGATAATAGGTACATACGATGAGAGTGCCTAACGACGTTGTTGAGAATTTCTGCGTAGCATAGGTCGTGGCTGCGCGCGCAGCGGAGCGAGCACGGAGCGGAGGGTGGGGAGGTGGGGTCTGGGTCGGTCCGGCACACAATAAAAAGAAGGCCGCGTACGCTGGCTACGCTTCCCACCACCGACCGCGCTCGGGGAAGTGAACCGTGGTCCAACCGGTCAGAGCCACCGAGACGCGCCCGTTGTACCAGTTCTTCGCCGCTCCGTGAATACGAACGTGTTCGCCCTCCTCAATCCAGGGTTGGTCGCTTGCAACCCAGCTGGTGAACTTCGTTCGTCCGCTTTCGTCTTCGATGAGGCCGACTTGGGAAATGGCTGAACTCGACGGCTCCCAAAGCTGCGTCACGCGACCTTCGATGCTTACCTCTTTGCGATTGACGTCCTCGAGCATCCCGATGGGAACCACCTGTCCCGGCGCCGTCTGCAACTCCTCGAACACCCCAACGACTGCACTCGTCAGGTCTTTCCCACCGACTACGGCTTCACCCAGCCGCCGACCAATCGCTGCTCGCGACCAGCTATCCAGCTTTTCGGCCAGCCGCATCGACTGCTTGTTCACCGCCGCCAACTGCTCCTGCGTGAGTTCTGCACGAGGATCGTCTCGCTCTGGGTCCGCCCACGGGTCCACGCTCGCCGCCCGCTTCTGGAACTCAGCACGCCGCTCAGCGCTCCGCTTCGCCGCGATATCTCTCGTCCGCTTCTCCCGACCTTCTTGCGTCCCCAGCTCCGCCTGGGCACTGATGCGCTCCAGCTCAGCCTCCCTGGCCCGAATGCGCTCTTCTTGTTCGAGGGTCGCACCGTAGATCCGCTCGTCACTGGTGTCGACCATCCCGTCCGGGTGGTTGGCATCCACCTTCGCCTGCACCTCCATCTGCACCGTCGCCTGGAACTCCGGCGTCTCATCGACGACCTCGAAGCCATCTTCATCGACCGCCGCTTCGTCCGCTTTTTCGAATGCCTGTTCATCGACCGAAACCTCATTACCGAAGACGTTCTTACTTGACATTGGAGTACCTAGCTCCGAAGGCGCTCAGCGCCCGACACCGCGATGCTGCTACATCGCGGTTTTCCGACGACAACGACCGATAGAACCATCTGCGCGCTCTCGCTCGCGCCTTCGCGAGCGCCCTACCGGGCGCGAGCGAGAGCGCGCCTCAGGGAGGCCACCCAACCAGCACCGCGCGCCGACCCGCCCGGAGCGAGCGGCCAGCGGGATATGCCCGTTCGTGTCCGGCCCGATACGCGGGTCCGTGTCCAGGGCGACTGTCGCCGAGAACGCGCGCCGCGGTGTGGCGCGCGACAGCGCAGGCGGCACAAAGCGCTGGAACGCGAAAGCCCGCAAGGGGCGCAACCGACGGGGATACCCGCTGGCGTCGAGACCAGATTCATTTTAGCCCGGAACGGGCGCGGGCGGTGCGGAGAGCGCCCGCACGCCCGGAATGGTCGGTCGCGAGCGACGCGGAGGGCGGCAGCGGCGAGCGGGGCGGGCCGTCACGTACACACCTGTCCAGCCGGCCACGTCGCTCGGTGGGCCATCTACAGCCCTGGCGGATTCAGAAAGGGCGAGGCCGCCTCGGTCGTCCCCCGACCCCGCAAGCACCGCAGGCACGAGGCGCGCAGCGTGGGTCGCGGGATGCCGAGCGGGCGAGGGCTTTCAAGGATGATATGCGCCTCCACGACGGGAAGCGTTACTTACTGCCTGTATCTGGTTGATCCTCGACGACGACGTCCACCCCTTCCGGTGATACATCGAGTTGAATCCCCTCGACGGTGAACTGGACAGCGATATCATCATCAGACGAAGCAACCAACTGTTCGAGCGCCTCGACGTCGACGGAATTATGGAGCTGATACTCATCCCGACCCAGCCCACAGGTTTCGAGTGTCTCGATGATGTCGACCAAGAGGTCTGACGATGCCCCGGACCCACTCGTTGGTGAGCGATCCATTTCTACGTCCGGCGCTTAGGACGACTAGCGTTTAAAGGGTGTGGAGTCAACCACAGTTGCTTGAAGCATCTACAGTTGACTTAGCGCGTGTGGGATAGTTTCGGCGCAATCAGAAGCGATTATGCGCTTCGACGCCGACTGGATGTCTCGCGCCGATGACCGCATTCTGGAGCATCTTTCTGAGGACGGACCCGACACCCCGAAGGAAATGGCTGACAGCGACCGTGTGCGTTTTTCCCGGCAACACATCAACGCCCGCTGCAAGACGCTCGTCAATTACGGCCTCGTCATCCACCTCGGCAACGGCGTCTACGACATCACTCGCCAAGGAGAACAATATCTCGCCGGCGACCTCGACGCTCGTGATCTCGAAGCTGCGTGACCCTACTCTTCCAGAAGCGCAACTAACTGAGCGACGTATGGGCTGTTTTCCCAGCTTCGATGCGGGCTGATCGTCGTGAGTAGCGTTCGAGCTGCCTCGTGGCTCAGATACCCGTTCCGAGCGTAATCCACGATGAGCCGCGGTGTCGGGACAATTCGTGGGCCCTGTAGCACGGCGTGAATCAGTGGGAAGTTCGTCCCACCGAACTCGTCGGTGAGAAACCCGTCTACGTCGAGCGCGTTCGCGAGGACGATCCCATCGGTTTCGCCGTCGTCGAGGCCGAACGTCGGCCGGGAGTCCGGCGCCCCGCCGCGCTCGTAGGGATCTTCGACCGTGTAGTGGTTACGGGCTGCGAGGACATTACTCGCCGCAGCGGCGTGGATATCCTGATATTGCGTGATATCGCGAAGTTCTGCGACCACTTCTGGGGGGACGAACACATCACAGGAGGTGAGCAGGTGCTGGAACGGGTCTGGGATATCGGTACCGACCGTTGCATCTGCACGGGGCACGGCGAGACTGACGAGGGCGCTCGTGTCAGCGACGACCGTTTGCAGTCGTTGGCCGCTCATCGATCATCGTCGGCCGCGGTCTCGACTGTCGTCACATCCCCTTCGTAGACGTCGACGTCGTCGGGGGCAGCGAGATCGAGTGGCTCGTCCTCGAGGTCCGCTTTGAGGAGACGGAGCCGCTGGGCCGTCTCGGCGCCGACCAACTGCTTGACTGTCTCGAACTCGAGTTGGCCGTCGTAGTACTTCGTCGCGACCAACTCTTGGAAGGTCTCGCTGTCGGCAGTGTCCTCGATATACTCGCGGATGGCCTCGACGAGGAGATCCGTCCGATCCTTGTCGAAGAGCTCCGCGATCGCATCCAACCGGTCGACGAGGTATTCCGGGGACTGGAAATGGACCCGTCGTGGGTCATCGCTTGCGCTCATTCTATGTGTAAGTTCTGCACATAGATGCATAACGGTTTCGGTGTATGCACAGAGCTTGCACATCGACGCCCCGTAGGACAGGAAACCCTCACGTCCGTCTCAGCCGTCGCTCTGTTCGTTCAGTTCTGTAAGGAACTGGCCGGCTGTTGTCCCGATACGAACACCGTCGACGGTACGTACTGCAAGGTCGTGCGTGGCAGTCCGAAAGAGGTAGTGGTCGACGAGGACGCGATGGATAACGGTTCGGACGGGGTCGGTCCCATACCTATCGACGACAGTAGCCATCATCTCGTCGAGATGCGCGTCCCGGTGCTCCGTCCGGGGATGCTGTGTGCGTTCGAGGACGAGTTCGACCACGTCGTCAACTGATGCGTGCTCGGGATTCTTCGTTCGTTCACGAACGTCGTAGAGAGCGTCGTTATCGGGCATTTCTGTTCACTTCGAAGTGTCTTCCTCGGTGTTAGGGCTCTTCGAGCAATGAGCGAGCTCGCTGCACGTAACTGTTCGCGCCCCAGCTACGGGCGTTACTAATCTCATCGAGGAGCAGCCGCGCATCGGCAGCTGATAGGTGTTCAGTTCGAACGAGAACCGAGAGTAGCGTCGGTGTCGTGACGAGCCGGGTATCAGCGAGTGAGGCGTGGATCAAGCCAAGTTGGTTGAACTCGTCACAGAGGAAGAGCGCAGCATCGAGATCGTTCGCGAGCGTGACCGCCGCGTTCTCACCGTCATCGAGGGGGAACTCGGCATCGAGGTCGACCGAATGTGTCGTGAATGACCCCGCTTGGTCGAGTACGGCGGATGCGGCGTGTCCATGGACGTCATCGTAGGAGGCGATCTCTTGGAGTTCATCGATGACCGCTGTTGGGACGACGACCTCGTACCGGGAGAGACAGAGTGCGAGTGGATCGGGGTCGTCGTCAGTAACGATTCCGAGACTCACGAGGGCTGAGGCGTCTGCAATGAGCCGCGGCATCTATGCGTCGGCGACTTCGTCGATGAAGTCCTCGTCCAGCTGCTGTTTCAACACTCGGAGGTTTGCTGCCTCTTCGGCGCCGACGAGTGCTTTGAGTTCCTCGAAGGTGATCTCGTCGTCGTAATAGGCGGCGGCGATCTCCTGGGTGAGTGCGTCGTCGTGAGCGGCGTCTTGGAGGTACTCTCGAAGCGCGGTCACGAGGACGTCTGTTCGGTCTTCCCCGAGGACTGCGGCCAGTGCGTCGGCGCGGTCGATGAGCCGATTGGGGGCCCGAAACTGCACGCGCTTCTTATCGGTGCTCATGATGTGTACAATGTGAGCCAATGCACTTAGCCGTTTTCGTGTGTACGATGTGAGCCTCACTCGGCCGACCGTCACTCGGCCACGAGATGCTCCTTGAGATCACGTGTCCAGTACGTTGCGAGCCCCCCTGGACTACAGTGCTCGCACAGTTGCAACGGGCCTTCGAGATGCCCCAGTTCCACGCGGAACCGCGTCAGCGCTGCAAGCGCGTCGACGACGAGTCCACACCCGTCGCAGGCGTAGTGATCGCGCTCGTCGGGATCCGGCCCCGACTGGATCGCACAGTCGACGCAGATGGGGTGAGTAACCCGATCATCCTGACCCCACGTATGCGCCTCGCCAGCCTCGGCGCCGGGCGGAGTGTCGCAGAATGCACACCCCGTGAGCGTCTGCTGCATTACTCGGCCTCCTCGTCGGCATCGCAGGCGGCCGTCCAGCCACGGTGGAAGACGGCTAGCTGCGTCGGTGAGTCGAACGCAGTACCACTCGGTTCGTGAACGAGAACGCGGTCCTCGGGAACTGGAGTGACGACGTCCGCGTCGAGGAGCTCGTTGATCTGGCTCTGGGCCGTCGTGTCGTCGATGTCCGCCGTGTTGACGCCGGTGACGTCGCGGTCCTGTGCGAGGAGCTCAGTCTCGAACTGTTCATAGTCGGCACTCGTGTCGTCATGTGAATCGGGATTATCCATGGTGAATCACGCTGCGCACGTTGTCGCGCGCTGCACGCCTTCTGGCGCGGATAAACACTCCACGCGAGACCGCGGCCCTTACTCGCTCCAGAGGGCCGTGATCCGGTCTTCGATTCCGCCGACAACAAGCGTCAGCACGTCGTGATGGTCGGTTAACCACGATGCATCGTCACTGGATAGCAAAGCGGTCGTCAATAGCTAAGGAGCCGCTGAGAGCCTGTTGACTCACTCGTCTTCGAGCGCGGCGTAGATCTCCGCGTGGCGGCGTCCGTCAAGTTCCCCCATCTCGAGGGCGATCTGGTGGCGTTCAGCGTCGCTCTCGGCCGCCTGATACCGCTCGTACAGTCGGCGGACTTCTTCGTCGACCGTCGCCGAGGAATCGGTGCTGGACGCCATCTCTGTATCGAAGTTACTCATTGTGTCCCTTTATCAGTTGCGACGAGCACACGCTCGGAAGTAGATCACTGCGGTCTCAGTGTCGACGGCGGCTTCATCGGTCGCAAAGCGATGCAGTAGGGCCCGAATTTCGTCGCCGTAATCAAACGTGTGTCCGTTCAGCATGTAGAAGACAACCACCGTTCGGAGTGCAGTCCGCTTGTTTCCGTCGACAAAGGGATGATCTGCAACGAGAAGACGCATCAGATGTACCGCTTTTTCATGCAGTGTCTGTGGAACCTCCCCAAAGTAGCCTTCAGAGACGTACTGCACTGCAGATTCGATCGCATCCTCCGACCGAATTCCGGGTTCTGTGGCGTCGCCCTCCTCAACGATCTGCTCGTGGAGATCGAGAATGAGCTCGACCGAAGGATACGCGACGTCGTCAGTCACATTTGCGACTCTCTCACGCTAGCCAATAGTCGTTTCTTCCTTGCAGCGTCGCTCGCTGTATGTTATATCTCTTGGCGGTCGGTACTGGCGCGTTGTTGGCGAGCACGTTCGTAGCGTGTTCGCTCCTCGTGGGCAGTCGCCCAATCAGCGAGATCACTGCACACGTTGTCAATTGTCCGCTTCTCGCTTGTTTCGGCAACCTCGACGGCGTGGACGGCCGCTGGCGTCTTGGCGTCGTAGACCTCTTCATAGCTGTCGATGTGCGTGGTCAACTTCTCAACGTGCTGCTGGAGGTCCTTGACGGAGTGGTTTGTGGCGAGTCGGTTGATGCGTCGCCACTCGAAGTACGCGTTGTTCCGCTTGTAGGTGGCCGGATGACCGTCATGGCGTATGACGATGCCGAGTTCTCCGAACCAGCTGAGGTATCTCCGGGCAGTCTTCGGGTCACACTCTGCTCGTTCGGCGATCGCGCTTGCCGTCGTCGGCTCCCGGGTCTGCAGGATGGTGCCGTAGATGCGTTGTTCGACGTCGTCCTCGCTAAATGGGTCGTCGAAAGGAGGGGGACCGTCCGTGGACGCTGTGTCGGGCATACGTGTTCTTACGGGGCTACGAATATCGTTCTTACTTCGAGGAAGAGTTCCTCGACAAGTGAGGCGTACTGGGTGCCGCCTGGTTGGCTTCGAAAGGAGCACCGCCTTAACCAACAGTCTGCCCGGGCTAAGCGTGTTGTTGGTTAAATCACGTTCGGTCAGCGCATCTGGAGCTTTCGAGCCGGTTTGACGCTGAACGTATCTGGGTTGTTGACTGGCACGTCGTGACTGCGATCAGTTGTCAGCGACGACGTCCGGGTGAGTCGGGTGATGAGATCCTCGCGGACAGCCCGCCGACTGACCGTCGATTCGTGCCATCCGAGTCGATCGTCGTAGTGCCGTTTCCGGAACATTCCCCCGTTGTCGTCGATAGCGATGAACTGGGTTCGCTTTGCTCCCCACACGTTCGCAGAGACGTACTCCGCACCGACCTCCTCGTGGGTGAGTTCCACGAGGACACACTCGACGAAGGAGACGATGGAGAGCTGACTTCGATCGTTGGGAATCGTCAGTTCGAGATCCGCCCACGGCGCTTCGCTTGATTGTCCTATCTGTTCGCCACGTAGCTGCGATTGCTGTCGCTCGTGTTCTGAAGACATGGTAGTTGAGTGGGCGATCACTGCGCCCCCTCACCCCTCTTGGGGGTGAGAAAATCCACCGCGAATCGCGTTACCATCCAATGAGCGGCTTCTGATATGTTTGCTGTAGACACTTGTCGTTTGATAGCCCCTCGGCCGGAGAGAGCCAGCGGCGTTTGCACCGGTGTACCCTAGCCTTCCTTTGGACAATTATTGAGGTACAAAGGGTGTCGAAACGGGTTTAGATTGGACAAGAGGGGCGTCGGGCAGTTCTCAGACGGTAATGGTGTCCTCGACGAACTTCAAGACACGGTTGTCTGGAATAATTGTGCTTGACGAGGTGGTGAGAGTTTCGAATTCGAGAGAATCGGTGTCATATTTTGGGCGAAACCAGACAACAGCGAATTACAGTAATTGATAGCAGTTCGTTGCGACTCGTGGAGGATTTGCCCATTTCAGTCGAAAACGGACAATATAGGCCCTGAAAAGTGCATGACGAGGCTTCTATCCTCCTCGAACTGCACCTTCAATGAAAATATAGTACTTGTATTAGCTTTCCTATGGATGACGAAATGTGACGACTAGTCAACTGGTCTAAAACGACAGCCAGTTTCCCTCAAGATCTTCATTCGAGAGGAACCCGTTCGCGTCAGGAAACAACGGGTTCGAGTCATTCCCATCGAAGCCGGGGAGACCTACCATCTACTGAGGATTCCAATAGTGCCGCTGGACTACTTCAATCTACTAGTGAAGGGGCCCACGCGGACTTTTGAGTCGCCCCGTCCAAGGACATCGTATGGACGACTCCCCACTCGACGACGTGGACCGGCGCATCTTGCACCAACTCCAGCTCGACGCCCGCCAGACCAATACGGAGATCGCCGAGAAGGTGGATGTGACCTCCACGACGGTTCAGAATCGCCTCGACAAACTCGAAGGGACGGGCGTGATCCGGGGCTACCACCCCGAGATCAACTACGAGGCAGCGGGCTACCCCCTCCATGTCATGTTCGTCTGCACGGTCGATCCGAACGAGCTGGACTCGCTGGCCGACCAGATCCTCGACGTTCGCGGTGTGGTGACCACCCGCGATTTGCTCGGGGGCGAACGGAATGTCCACGTCGAAGTCGTCGCCGGCACGGCCAGGGAGATCGAAGAGATCCGCAACGAACTGGCAGGCTTGGGAATGACGATCAACAGCTCCGAGATTATCTCCGAGACGCAGGTCCAGTCGTGGGACCACTTCTATCCACGGACGGGTCCCGACGCGCACCAGGACGACGACACCGACGACGGATCGGTCACCGATCAAGGATAACCGGGGACTTGCTTGGATTTTTCAAATTCATCCGCGTCTATAGACCCTCATCCCACATCCGGATTTCAATATATCTACCAGTATTGGGGTACGGTTGAGAATTTCAAATGTTGTGATTTTCTGAGAAACAATCGTTATCCGTGAGCACGTCCTTGCCACGGTATGGCTGAATCGACCGAGAGGGTAACCAACACCTTCAGTACATTGGCAGATCCCGCTCGTCGGTACGTCCTGGACTATCTCGCCAAGCAGGCGACTCCAGTCTCCTTCGACCGTCTCACCACTCGGGTTGCCGCCTGGCACACCGACAGCGACCCGGACGCCGTCGACGAAGCCACCCTCACCGAGATGCGCACGGCTCTGTATCACGTGCACCTACCCAAACTTGCCGAGACGGGCTATATCGAGTGGGACGCGGACACCCACACGATCCGGCGGGGGCCGCATTTCGACGAGATCGCTCCGTTACTCCAGTTGATGGCCGACCACGAAGACGAACTGCCCGCAGGGTGGCCGTAACCCAATGAACCAGCGTCTCCGCACGTGGCTCTCCCGGCTCAGTGGGCGCACACAGACCGAGCCACCGGCTTCTCGGCACGACTCCGAGAAGGAAGCCCCCCAGTCACCCAAATCCCGACCGAGCGTGAATTACCCCTCTCAACCAGTCGGGCATGACGAGACCAACCAATGACAGATCGACAACGTAAATCCGAGACGGTGAGTCTGTTACAGGAGCTCGGGCTGAAGGAGTACGAGGCGCGGAGTTTCCTGGCATTGACCCAACTCTCGAAAGGGACCGCCAAGGAAATCAGCGAGACCTCCGAGGTTCCTCGGACCCGGGTGTACGACGCCGTCCGAGTGCTGGAGTCAAAGGGGCTAGTCGAAGTGCAACACTCCAGTCCCCAGCAGTTTCGCGCGGTCAGTATCGAGGAGGCTGTAGCGACTCTCCGTCAGCAGTACGACACGCGGATCGACACCCTTCAGTCACACCTGGAAGCGCTCGATCTCCAGCCGGAGGTTGACGACAGCGACCGAATGCAGGAGGTTTGGACGCTGTCAGGCCACGATGGCATCGAGTCCCGGACACACACGCTGCTGGAGGACGCCGACTCGGAGATCGTATTGTTGGTCGTCGAGGAGGAACTTTTGACGGAGGCGTTGTACGAGCGGCTCCACGACGCGGTCGACCGCGGCGTCGACGTGATTATCGGTGGCGAAACGGATGCGATCATCGCCAAGCTCGGTACCGAACTGCCATCCGTGAAGGTGTTCGAAACCGACCTGAACTGGCTCTTGGGGCCGGCGAGCGACGACGAGGTTGCCATCAGCCGCTTGCTGTTGGTCGACCGCATGACGTTGTTGGTCAGTTCCTTCTATCCGGACGGCCACTACGACGGCTCACACGAGCAGGCGATCTTCGCCAACGGCCTGGAGAACGGTATCGTCGTCCTCCTTCGCCGGATAATCTCCTCGGGGCTGCTCCCCCTGGCGGACCCGGCGACGTAGCCAGGCAGCGGGTCCCTTGCCAGACTGCACGAACAAAGTGATGACTACAGGAAATAGACCGGCTAACTGTTGGGAGTCTCCTCAAGGGCGCAATAGCGACGAACCCAAGTACGTAATGCGTCCACGCACACTATTCGAAGACGAACCCCCATCTGCCAACGAGGACGTGGCGAGACTCCGCCTCCGATCCCGCCCCTCCCTTTCGGAATTAGAGACGAAGGGCATCCTCACCCGGGACAGAGACGAACGCGTCGTGAAGAACGGGGTCCAGTTCGACGAGACCTGGGACGAGATTCGCCGAGGGGAACCGGTAGGTCGATGAGGTAGCGCCGTAAGTTTCTTGCTGACGGTAGCTATCGAGTGTGGTCCGTGACGGCCACATAGCCATCGGCCTCCACACTAACCTCGTAACTGTTGTAGTTGAACACCACCTTACCCAGCGATGCCTTCCCAGCGAACACGTTGTCCAACGCCTCGGGGTCAACTACGTCGTACAGTGGCGGCGTTAATTCCGTAGGTGGAGTACCCTCAACGGCAGCTATTACATCTATTACTGCCTGACTCACACTCCGACTATCCGTCTCGATGGTCTGAACCTGACTCATTAGAAACGACTAGGCTAGCGCATCGGATAAGTATGTCGAGGATTTGATAAAATCCACAGAGACTTAAATAGTGCCGGGGAATTATCCAGCGTCGTCCTCGTTCGTGAATTCCTTTCCGAAGTGATTGTAAGGGAACGCTCGAACCCGCTTCAGCAAATCCATGCGCTCAATATCGACGCCCAACTCGCTCATCTCACCGATGCTTTTCTCAATTTCTTGCTTGTTCTGCCCGACCAACTCAATTGAGAGGTTTGCGTTATTGGTTAATAACTCACTGACACTCACTACACCCGGAACACTAACGAGGTCGTCAACAATCTCCTCTTGGTCGTCAATTGGAACCGTCCCGATGACGAGCAGGTGATGGCCCATCCCCGTTTGCTCGTAGTCAATCGTCGGGTGGTATCCCGTGATAATGCCGCCCTCTTCGAGCTTCTTGATGCGATTGGCGACCGTACTGGACGAGACGCCGACCTGTTCCCCGATGGCGCTCGTCGTGTTATTCCGGGCATCTTCCTGCAAGAGATACAGGATACCTTTGTCAACCGGGTCAAGTTCGTCCGAAGCCATAGGCAAGAACGGTACGGGAGCCGCCAATAAGTTAATTCCCTTGATTCGCTTAGTATAGATAATAGACGCAACACCAGTTCAGAAGGATAGAGTGTCAGCTCTGTAACCCAGATAATCACAACAAGGTAAAGTCACTGTAGCATGTAGTGAAACCATGAACCGTTCTGTAGAACATGAGAATCCGTTTCTCTCCCTTCAATCAACAATCGAATGTACCGACTGTCAAAGTGAGGATGGGAAAGTCACGAAAGTTACATACGAGAGTGGGAAGATCTACCGGGCACCCGTTTGCGAGGACTGCATTATTGAGTACGTTAGGAATTCGAATGTCGCTAAAATCGACCGTGTACGGCTATCATGAGACCTAGTCTGTAGGTGAACAACCTAACATAGCAGTCAGTTATCTACCCAGTATCTGTCACGAACTGCATGCCGCAAAGAGAGGATACGTTCAGCCACACCGGTTCGGACCTTCTGGCACCCAACGGGACATTCACTGATCGATACTGCCAGGGGACGAGGCGGGTAATATGAGTTCTTCATCGCCACAGGGACACTCCGACAGCCCATCCAAATAGAACGATCCGTCGGAGCTTATCTTAGCCACGTAGATCGACCCACAGGTATCGCACTTGGCGACCGTTCGGGTGAGTTGACCGTCACGCTGTTTTGCCATCTGTAGTATCCCTCTATTTCACCGCTGTCGGGGTTTGAACGAGGAATGTGAGTGGTTGATCGGCATTACAGTTCTATCGGTGCTTCGAGCGAGGAATCGGCATCAAGAATCGTTGACAGGGTCGGCTGCACCTGATCTAATTGCTCGGTCGGTTCCACGAGGTGGCGTTCTGAATCGTAGTCGATGAGTCCTTCCGCGGCCAACTTTGGGAGGTGGACATGATACAACGAGAGGCGAATTTTTGTTAGTACGTCTTCGGACGCCTCTGTCAGTGGCGTCTGATGATTGTACTTGAGGATAGCCTTCGTAAGGTCGTCGAGTGTTAACGACCGCTGTTCTTCTGCGAGCGTTCCAAGAACGATTCGGCGGTGCTGGTGTTGACACAGGTCGAGCACCGAGTCGAAGGCGGTAGAAGTCCCAACCATAGTACTAAGGCAGGCGTCCGACGGCAATCACACTACCCTTTTCAGGTACAAACCTATTTTAAGTATCCAATCAGGGGCGGGCTGTCAGGGCGGAGAGCGTGCTCCCGAGGACGTGCTTGATCCCCCCGCGGAGGCGGGAGCCGACGGCCTGCTGTGAGATGCCGAGTTCCTTGCCGAGTTCTTCCAACGTGACCTCGCGGGGGGATTCGAAGTACCCACGCTCGTAGGCAAGCACCAGCGCCTCTTGCTGCGTGTCAGTGAGGGCGGCTTCGGTCCCCGTCTCAACCGGCGTCAGTGCGTGCAGCTCCGTCAACGTGATCGGGATGTCTAGCTCTCGACAGCGTCGTTGAAAGTCTGCGACGTCGCTTCGGTCGTCACCGCGGACCTCGAACGTCCACTGTTGGTGTGTCCCGGTGGCCTCGATTAGTGGAACCTCTGTCTCAGCCAGGATGGTGAGCACGTCGTCGTAATCTAACGCCCACTCGACGCGTAACAGATACTCGTCCCCGACAGAGTCAACGAGCCGAATCGCCTGCACGCCGGGGTGCTCGGTGAACGCGCTCTCGATGTCGTCGACTTCGGTTCCCCGCACCCAGAAGTACGGGATCACCACGTCCTGTGCAGGGATAAGTCGCTCCAGCGTGACCGTCACGTTCGGCAGTTGGGTGAACACTGTCCCCAAGGGGAACTGGTCTGACGGAACCGTGAACGTCGCCTCAGTAGCCATTGTCCGTACTGTTGGCTCCCAGGTGTAAAGGTCTGTGACTGTTCGGACCGTACTCCTGACGCCACTGTGCCCGGACGCCTGATCTCTCGGCCCAGGGTTCGGTACTAGGTGCATCTTGACCTAAACAGTGGGATCACCAATGCGGTACCTGAGAGTGTTCCAGCATCCTCTGTACGTAACACTGAGGCCAGGAACATTGCTTGACCAACTCACGCACTCAATTCAGCACGGCCTCAACGAACCGTCAGTGATTGAGGATTCCAACAGAGCCGCTTTGATCGCATCCAATTGGTTCCCAGCAGAGCTAGAACTCTTCGCCGGTAGATTCGGCCTCATCCAGTTGGTCGTACATCGCATCTGGGAAGGGAAGGCTCCCCCAGATCGAGTAGGGGCACTGCTCCTGTCCGATGCAGTACCGCTGCATATCGTCGTTGTCGCAGTTCATCGGAAGCGGGGTGTCGCCCCCAATCGTATTCGAGAACTCGTAGCGAATCTGGTAATCGGTGACCTGCTCGTCGTACCACGGCCACCGTGAGAAGACATCCTTGAGATCTGTGACAATGGTCTCGAGGTCATTGTCCTGGTACTGGGGCAGCCACATCACCATCCGAGCAAAGCTGTA
This sequence comes from Haloprofundus halobius, assembly GCF_020097835.1. Taxonomy (GTDB): domain Archaea; phylum Halobacteriota; class Halobacteria; order Halobacteriales; family Haloferacaceae; genus Haloprofundus; species Haloprofundus halobius. Next base: position 19,979 of record NZ_CP083669.1, on the reverse strand, counting down.
CAGATCCTTTCGGACTGGCTTCTTTTCGTAGAGGCGTTCGGCCATGTTCGCCATACAGGGGAGTTCGAACAGATCTTCGATCGACTCAACATCAAGAGGCTGGACGCCACGCGAAGACTCCTGAATCCGGTAGTGGTTCGTATTTCCGTGCTGTCGGATAGTGAGATTCCGGTGGTCGCGTTGAGATGCAAGGAGATTCCCAAGACTCCGAGGACTGGAGATACGATTACACACGTCTCGCTTCCAGTCCGCTTCTGGGTCGTACGCCTCTACTGCTTCAAACAGCTCCTTCGCCGAGTGGAACTCCCCCAGTGAGACGACCTCATCTGGAACGTCTCGAATCGCGTCCCGGAGCACACGGATGGTCCGCTCACCGGGGTTCCAATCTCGCCAGATTCGTTCGTGGTGCCCCGTCTCGATGAAGCGGTCGATGCGCTCTGTGATGGCCGACTCATTCGTCGTTAGCCACGTGAGCTGGTCCTCTGAGAGGTTCTCCTCTTGGACTCGCAGGAGCTTCTTGAACGCACGTCTGGCGTACTCGCGATACTTCGTGTCGAAATCACCGACCGGTATGTAGAGGCAGTTGTCCTTGATGCGAGTGAGTAGTTCTCCGGTCTCTCCTGGCTCGGTGTCGGCGTGAACGAGACAGTCCCTTGACGCCGCAGCCATCGGGATTTCGAGATACAACCCCTCACGGAATTCGGGAATCTCCTTGATCCCTGTACAAACGCGACCAGGGTGCGGACCATCCTCTCCGGGGTCTTTCGCGTACAACACCTCTGCAATATCCTGTTGAAGACTCCCGTCACCGAATTCTCGCAGGAGAGACGCGAGGTTGTTGACATAGAGCTCGCGAATATCGTAGAGGACCTGCACCTTTCGTGGTGGGGCGTGCTCGAACTTCGGGTGAGCCTTGACACAGATCGCGCTCAACGTCGCGAGGACGGCGAGAGTTCCGGGCTCGTCGACGAAGGGCTCCTCTGCGGCATTGGCCCTGACGTCTTCTTTGAACGCCGCTGTCCCGAACCGCTCGAGGTCATTCAACAGATCGTCTGGTTGGTCTTCGCCGTCGACGATATAGCGATTGTAGCCCCGCGTGAACAGCTGGTTGATGCGTGTCGTGCCGTATTCGAGGGGGAGGGTCGCAACGCGATAGGCGGTACGCTCCTCCTTAACAGGCGTCGACCGGGTCATCCCTTGAGCACCTCCGGTGTTGCAGACTGAACGTCAAAGCTCGGGCTCTCTATCGGCGTGACGATACTGCAGACGTCTGCATGCAACGAGTAGGGTAGTCGGGCGACTCGACGACGGTCGGCGGTAACTACTGGGTCGATAGGGATCTCGTAGGTGTCTTGCAGAAGGTCGTTCAGCACTTCTCGACTCTTGGCGTCGTACCGATGGGCAGGGTCCGTATCGAGGAGATAGACGTGAACGCCTTGACCACTGTATACCACCATCGTCTCCTCGGCGTTGAAGTCGTCCTCGAAAATGTCCCGCAGCTCGAAGCCGTACTCGATGGCCCGTTCGATATCCTCAAAGGCATACGGATACCCTTCGGGAGCGGCGTCGAGAATCCCTGCGGTGTTGAGGCACGCATCGTCATCCCGGTCGTCGACGTCCTCCGAGACTGTATCCGCTGCTCGGTTCCTGGCGATATCTTTCGCATCGATGTCGACGAGGAGGACCCAAGGCCGCTCCCAGTGATCCAGCGCGTAATAGACTGCATCAGGACACGGGTCTGGTTTGTCGAGCAGGTCGGGATCTGCGAGCGCGAAGTTACTCCGACCAAGTGGATCATTCCGTGCTGGATGCCGAATGAACTCGAGGACGTCGTCGAAGTCGTGGAACGTTGCCGTGGTGCGCTCACCGGCGGTATTCGTCTGCCACGTATCTCGCCGAATGAAGTCCTTGTCTGGAACTCCCTCTTTCCGTACTGGGTGGGGTTCCCGAAACGCGAGTGCGTACTGTTTCGGTCCCTTCGCTGTGATGAACGACGGGAGCTCGTCGAGGTATGAGGGGAACTCATCGGCGTAGTACCTGTAGATCTCCTCCCGAGTCGCTTGTCGCCAACTCATTTGTTGAACTCTTGGTCGAGTTTGTTGAAGCTCCGAATCGTCGTTAGGCCCGCTGCGTCGAATGATTCAACGGCCTCTCGAATGTCCGAAAACGACCGGGCCGCACGCCCGCTCACACTGCTCTCAATTCGATCAGCCTCAGAAAGACAGTCCAGCACCTCGACGGCAGTCTCGCGTCTGTTGAACGCCCAGACAGCGTTCGCATCCACCGCACTCTGCTTGTCGTAGTCGCCGACCGGCGCGTGTTTGTTGTTACTCGCGAGTTCAGCTTCACCGACCCACACGAGGTCTCCGTCAGCATCGAGACCGACAACATCGAACACCGTCTCCTCATCGTACTCATAGTAGGATTCGACCTGTGCGACGTCTTCGTGGGAGTCTAACCACAGTTCAAGCAGCTTCACACCAACCTTGTGCGGCGTCTTCTCCCCGACATCTCCCTGACCAGGACCGACCTTGAGTTTCTGGCCGAGCAGTTCTCGCCCCGCCGGGAGTACGGTGTAGTACTTCCGACCGCACGCTCGTCCTTCCTCCAGCAGGTCTTGATCGACGAGCCGTTGCACGTCGAGGTTGTCAAAGTCGTTCTTGAACGCACTCATTGAATCCAAGAGTCCATGATCCGGTGCGTCACCATTCATGACGTCGAGGATGCGGGTCAGGAAGCGGATGTCGTCGTGAGTAAGCCCGCGCCGTCGAAGCTCGTCATCCGGGACGGTTACACCACCAGCCTGTACTGGTGACGATCCGTTCTCGTCGACAACTGTCTCCTCTTCTTCACCGACTAGCTCTTCTGACTCAGTTGACTCAGGAGCTCCAAAGAGTGGGTTGGTGCTGTCCCTGTCTTCCCCTTCGTTCCCTTCGTTTCGTTCGTTTCCTTCGTTCTCTTCGTCGGCTGCTGAACCGCTGGTTGCCTGTCCGATGAACGACGACTGCGTCGTGTCCACAGGGCTAGCCGATTCTTCGGATGTCGACCGTTCATCCGTCGGTCTACTTCCCCATCCCTCGGTGTCTCCGGACTCTGATTCGCTAGTGGCCTCAGCAAGCCCGTACTGGGTCTGTGTCCGCTCGGACAGCCGTGGAAGAGCCACGGACTCGAAGTGGTCCTCCTGTTCGACAGAGAGCGGCTCGTCGCTTTCTGGATGGCCCGCTGCTATCGGGAGCGGCTTCACCGAGAACGGAGCAGGCCCTGTCTTCCCAAACGAGGGGCTCGGGAGTTGAGCAATCCACTCTCCGCTGGGGAGCGTGTTTACTCGATTTCGAAGGTCAGTCGGACTCAGGTCTTCGTGGGCCAACGACTCGGCGAGGTCGCGCTCGATAGAGATGTTCCCAATGAGCTTCGTCTTGATGTTGTTGAGGACCTCGTCGTAGGCGCGCTCGTTTCGATTTCGAACCTGGCCGGGGAACTGCATCACAAGTCCCATGCTCAGGCCGAATGACCGTCCCTGTGGAAGCAGTTGCTCGGAGACGAGTTTTGTCGAGGCCACGGGGGCGGCCTCCTCGATGATGAGATTGGTGAGGTTCTCGTAGTCTGTCTTTCCATCACGTCGGCGCACCTGGACGGCGTCCCAGAGATTACTCAACAGGAGGAGTGTGATTGCCCGTTGTGCCTCGGGACGCAGATCGCCCAAGTCGAACAGAATCGTGGCATCTTCGTCGAGGAACTCGCGGAAGTCGAAGCGATTGTCGACGTACTCGCCGGCGTCGTTCTGCTCGGGAACGTGACTGAAGATCCGTCGCAGGTGCGCGTCTTCTCTGAGTTTGTCCAGACGATTTCCGACGGCGTCCATCGACACCTGGAACCGGTGGTCGTCCTTCGCGAAGTGCCGCGTGAGTGACTCCTCGACGTTCCTGTTGTCCGCCGAAACCGGTGGGACAGTTCGCTCTCGTTGCATCCGGAGAGCTGCCGCGAAAAGGTCGTCCAGACCGAAGACGTCGCTCCCATACTCCTCGTCGAAGAGTGCCTTGATGAGGTAGCTGAGGATCTCGTTCGCGACAAACGCCTGGCCATACTGCTCGCGGCCCATAATCATCCGCAGGATGTCGTGGAAGTGGTCGACCTTGTCCTGAATCGCGTCCTCGCGGGGACGACCGGCTTCAAGTGCGGGACGAATGTCGAAGAAGGAGAACGCTGGGACAGTCTCTGGGACGCGGAACTGGTAGACGTCGTCCAATCCGTTGAAACGTTCGTAGTGGCAGCGAAGGTAGTTCGCACACATCCCATCGCCTTTCGGGTCGACGATCACGACGGGTCCGCCGGTCGTCTCGCGGAGCGAGAGCGCGTCGTTGATGATCGCTTTCGATTTCCCGCCGCCAGTCGATGCGAACCGGCCGTAGTGCGTCGTCAGCAAATCCGGCGGAACCCGGATCGGGTCCGGTCGCGGCTCGCCATTCTCGTCGAGCGCGTAGCCGATAGCCATGCCCTCTTGGAACTGCTGAACCAAATCTGGATTGGGCCACGGAAGCGGGTTCCGGCTCTGCTGCTCAGCTCGAGTTCCTCGCGTCCCCTCAACGGTGAGTTGCTCGGAGGATGGCACGAGCACGAAGTTTGCGAGTTCCGTCCCACTGAGGACGAAATCCGGTCGGGTCTTCCCTCGGCCGGTCGTAATCTCTCGATCTAGCAACTGTCGGAGGGCTGTCTGGGCGTTCTTCTCTTTCGTCTTTTCACGAAAACCGTCTGCCCGGAGTCGTTTTCCTTCGACTTCGTAATAGGGCCCGTCCACTGGGTCGAACACAGGGCGAAGCGAGTCCATCTGGGCCGCGAGTTCGTCGCGAGCCTCATCCCCTGTCGGAACGCCAACTGCTCGGATGTTAGCAGTGAACGACCGCTTGGGATTCTTCGCGTCGATATACTCAATGCGTTTTTCGACTGACTCGCTGAGCTGCTTCTCGTCGTGATCGCTCCGCTGGTCTTCGACCTCGAGGAAGGATCCAACGACTTCCTGGAAGAAGGTGTCCCGCCCGTCGACGAGATCCTCTTTTCGGACCTCAGCGTCGGACTGCCAGCTCGCTCGTCGCTGGAACACAACCTGAAACGCCACAGGTGAAGCCGCCTCCATCAAGTGGTCGACGAGTGACGCGAGCGTCGCGCCGGGCTGGTCGACAGCCACTAAGGCGTCGTCGCCATCGCCAGAGGCGAAGGGCGTCAATGACGTCATCCAGTCGTTCTTCCGGGTGGTCGAACCGGACCAGCGCACGCCAACTGGCGAGGTTGCGTCGATGGTTGGCCGAGCGAGTATCGTTCCCTCGTCCGTCTCGGTTGGCTTTTCGAGCGTCGTCAGCGGCTGCTCGTCCGGTATTTCGCTCGGTGGTGCCAGCTCAAGGGCGGTATCACCAACCTCAACGAAGTGACCAGCAGATGACTCGACCGCTGCGCCGCCATCTGCAAAGGGGGATGCTTCGGCCGCTGGTGTCTGGTCTTGGCTACGGTCTTCATCGACAAGCTCGTGCTGTTCGTCAGGACCAAACTCGTACTGTAGTTGCCCCGCCTCGTAGTGTTCGAGGAACTCTGCTCGTGTGAATTCGACTGGCTGGATGAGCCGAGAGGCGACGTCGACATCGACGCGTTCGATATCGAATGTCTCGGGATAAATCGAACGGAGCCGTTTTTCGAGTGTGTCGAAATGCTCGTCGGCGCCGTAAAAGAACTCGACAGGGTCGTCTGCTCCCTCACTCAGTGCGAGAAACTCGAATCGGAGCGGTGTGTCACTGTTGAGTGGGTTCAGCTTCTGTGCGAGTCCCGTTGACTCCGTGGTCGTCAGTTTATGTAGGCTTTCGAGGACTCGAGGAATTCCCTCGGGATCTAGGCCTTCGGATGTGGGCGTGACTCGGAGATACTCACGCATCGTCCTCCCCCTCCATCGATCCGCCGTCAGGTTTGGCAGAGACGGTTTCCGACTCTTTCGACTGTCCGTTCGTCACCTGCTCTTCCAGCTCCTCACGGAACTCCAGAACGTCTGTATCGACTGCTTCCTTGCCAGCGCCGGGAAGTGAAGACCGCCGCTGCTCGGTCGGGTCGAAGTCAATAACTTGCTTCTCCTTGGGCATCGCCTCAACCTTGATGCCGCGCCATTCTCCGTCAACGCCGACGAGCGCCTCAGAGAACCCAGCGTCCTCGTTGCCGGGGACCGCGTCCTGCACGTAGCGCATCTGGGCGTAGTTCAAGCCGAACTCGTCGGCCCATTGGTCGTCCATTCCATCCAGGCGGTGGAACTGCTTGACGGCACACTGGTCTAGGATGGCTTCGGACTCGGCGTGCTCGAAGAACTCGTCGACGGTCTGGGTAACGAGACGAATCGAGAGATCGTGGTGACGGTGATGTCGGAATACCGTCTCGAGGAACGCCAGACTCGCAGCGTCCTGCATGATGTACCGCGCCTCGTCGATAACGAACACGACCTCCTTGTCCGTCTCTTTCGCCCGCTCGTAGACGAGCGAGATGAGCAACTGCATCGTCAGTGCTGTACTGCTGTCGACGCTGCCTTCCTGCTGGGCGAGATCGAGGTAGATGACTTTCTCGTCGCGAATGTCGAACTCTGAGGACTTCCCGAGATTAGCGTGGCGACCCTCCTCCTCGAAGGGGCGAAGCTGGTCCAGAAGCCACGTCGCGTCCTCGCGAATCTTCCCGGCCTCCTCGTCGGAACGAACGACGAACTCCTCGGGGTCGTCGACCATGTCCTCGAAGACGTCCATCATATCCCGGATGGTCGGGCTGGGGTTGCTGTGCGTCGAGATATCGTCGGTGATGTCGTTGCGCTTGTAGGCGCGCTTGAGGCCGAGTTCGAGCGTCGTCCGACGGTCGCCGAGCGAGATACCCCGCAGTGCGAAGAAGTTCGTCAAGAAGCTCATCGCGTCGTCAAGCTTCTCGTTGAACGGGCTCGCGTCCTCACCCATCGCTCGCTGGACGTGGTCAGGTGTCTGGCGAATCTCCAGGGGATTCAGCCCGAGTGTCCCACCGACGGTGATGCGTTTCGCTCCGAGTGCTTCAGAAACGCCTGCCCAGTTGTTGAGCGGTTCGAGAATGATGCCGATGCGGTCCTTACTCTGCTCGATAGAGCGGATGAAGTTCTGTTTCGACCCGAACGACTTCCCAGACCCAGTATCGCCGACGGTGAACATCGCATACCCGTTGTCACGGGCGAACGGGTCGATGACGACGGGGCTCTGGTTGTCCTTGTGAATCCCGAACTCGACCCCGCCCTCTTCGAGGATGGTCGCGTTATGTGGCGACGAAAGGAGCGCTCCAACGGCCCCACCGAGGGCGATAGATTCGCGCCCGAATACGTTGTTTCCAATGGGGGCAGCCGACTGCAGCGCGAGGTCCTGCCGACAGATCGCAGTCTTCGGCGTGAGGTTTGCGGGGTCGTCGCGGAGCGCACTCTTGACCTTCTGGACTGAGTCCCTGAGGTCGTCCTTGTCGTCAGCTCGAACCGTGACGAACATCCCCTGGTCGAAGACGTTTGCCCCACTCTCGACGGCCTTGTACGTCGCAGCGGCTTCGTTCGCTCGCTCTTGGAGGTACGCGCTGCGGACGCTCTGTTCAAGATCGGCGTCGACCTGGAGGTCGTCAGCGATGTCCTGTAATTCGTTCCGCGCTCGCTGCTGGTTCTTCGGGGTGATGTGCGCTGTGAGGTCGAACTCGACGTCGGTCAACTCGAAGAGATCGCTCAGATACCCGTCGTTCGGGTAATCGGCGTAGTCCGCGATGTACAGCGTCGTCGTCCACTGCTCGCCGACGCGTGCGGATCGTGTCTCCCACTCGATGGCTGCTGGCGCAGTCACCGTTTTGTGGGACTCAGAGATGTCGTCGAGGAGCTGGCCTTCCGCGTGACCCTCTTCGAGTGTCTCCTCGTCGAGGACGTCCGAGAAATCGACTTCGGGTTCGTCGTCGGCGGTGTGCCAGTCCCAGAGGAGTTTCCCGACGACGCCGAGGACTACAACCAACAGAAGGTAAATCGCCGCACCCTCGGGTGACGTTGGGTTCCGTAGCCACTCTGTGAGTTGGGTGAAGGTCCCGCCACCCGCCTGCAGGACAACGCTACGCATTGGTCTCATCCTCCCGGCGCGAGTGGCCGATGATCGGTTGCTCGCGAACAACACGCTCTGCCTCGTCGTAGTCGTGCTCGCGACCGTTCCAGAAGTCCATATTCAGAACGAACAGTTCGACCGTACTGAGCCGGCGAGCAGACCACCCGGACGCCTGCTGGATGAACTCGGCGCGAACGTCGTTGACGCGGCTGTCCAGCTTCTCGAACATCTGAACCCGCCGCTCGACATCCGTGAGGTCCTCACGACGAGTCACGAATGGGTTGAACAGGAACCCAATGACGGGGAACTGCGTCAGTTTCTCGGCGGGTGTCCCTTCGTCTCGGTATCTATCGTAGACTTCGAGCGGCGTGACCTCGACGCCGATGTAGTAGCGGACCTGCTGGATGCCCCGGTCACGCATCTCTTTGGGACGCGTCTCGCGGTACTCCTCGAGGAGTTCCCGAAAGATCGAGTTCTGTTTGACGTCCTCGTCGTTGAGCCGCTCCTCGATTGTCTCGGTGATTTGCTCTACCGGAAATGATCGGGTTGTGGCGTGGAGTTTGAGCTTCGAATCAAGTTCCTTGTTGGCGAACTCTTCGCCCGCCTCCTGGAGCTGAGCCCAGTCGTCAGACATGGCGAAGTCCATGTTCCCCGGATCGATCTCGATGAATGCTTCCATCGTTCCATCCGCACGTTGAATCGCTCCAGCACCGGGCCATGCTCGCTTGACGTTCGTGAGGTCCTGCGTTCGCTCGTCCGGCTTGAACGGCGTGTAGTTCGCGAGACCGCCTTCATTCCGCTCTGTCTCGTTCGTGTCACTCTTGGGCTCCTCTGGGGCACTGAACGTAACTCGCGGTCGCTTGGCGTAGCGATAGACGTCCTTCGTCCACGTCCACGCGTTCAGGTGGTCGGGAGAGACGTAGATGATGGCAACGCCAAACCCGAATCCTCCTGCTACGAACGGGAGGGCGAGTGACTCGATACCAGTGAGGCCAGCGATGAACAGGCCGATGATCGGGAAGGCGATGAGCACGCCGACGTCGCCCTCCTCAATGTTGAGGTAGGGGATGCGACTCTCTTCGCCGAACTGGTCCATGATGCGCCGTGCGGCTGCGTCTTGATCCATCGACATTGTTAGTGGATTCCTCGATCAAACTCCATTCCACGATCAGTACTCGATGCCTCTGCCGTTGCTCCGCTTGGATCGTTCTCAGTCCGGCGGTATGATGGAGGGGCGCTGTCCCCGCCGCTGTGACCCCCTCGAGCAGCTGCTTTCTGTGCGACAGCGTGACCAGCAGCGGCTTTTGGCCCCCATCGTGCTGCCGTCGTCGCGACGCCAGCACCGCCGACATACGCACCGGCTGCGACACCGCCGACGAGGGCAGCTCCCTTCGTCGCACCACCTACGACCTTGGCAGTCAACGGAGTCGCGTACTTGAACGTCTTCCAGGTAATGTAGAGCGCAACCAGTGGTAGAGAAGCAGCAACTAGGAACTTGAGAAAGGCAGTCTCAGGAGTGAGCGTCCCGCCACCGTATATCAGGTCATAGCCTTTGAATACTATCGATGCTGGTAGTGGTAGGACGGCAAGGGGGACAAACCGCTTGCAGAACCCCATGGCGATATCAGAGACAATTGGTATATTTCCATACCCAAGGGCGATCGCAATCGGCATTCCGTAGAGATAGACATAGAGGAGAATCTCACGGATGTAAAACAGGGCCTCTAGTGCCCACATTGAGATGCCTCCGATCAGCGCAAACAACAGCGATAACCCAGGATTGGTCAGCGTCACGCTGAGGAATCCCAACATAGCGTTACGAAGCGAAGCCATACCGGGCATCAGAGCAATCGAGAATCCATCAACAATGTAGAGCGTGAGGACACCGACCCAATACCAGACAATAATCAGAAACGCACCAACCCACGCAGTTTTCTTTGTTTTCCTCGCTTCGTATGCACTACCGATATTGAATATTCGGATGGTATGACGCCCTTGTACGCTCATCACGAGCAGCAGCAACGCGATGAGCATTATTTCGCCACCGACGAGTGCATCCTGAATCGTTGACCAGGGTGCGTTCGTCGGTTCCCCGAAGACGAATGCTCCATCCGTCTGAGGAGTGGGGGTCCCAAACATCTCCTCGGTGAGCTTGTTGTATCCCGTCGTCAGGCCATCCATGAAGAGGCCGATAATCCAGTCAACGACGTCTTTGAACCCCTCTAAGACAACGTCGATTAGATCAACCATGATCAAGCCTCACTGATTGTGATTTCGCAGTTTTGCATTTCGTCAGAGTCAGTGTACTCTACATTGTACGATTTTGTGACTTCTTGGCCAATGACTCGAGTTTCTAACCCGACCGTGAACTTCCCACTGTTTCCATCAGTCGAACAGCCCATACCCTCGTCACCAATTTCCGAACCGAATGGGAATGAATCACTGAAGAGATCTACTGTCTCACCTGCTGGAATCACAACGCTGTCTTTTTCATAGATTCCACTTCCGCGGGGATCTTCGACAGGGTTAGGGACATCTCCAGTAAACCGGAGCTCAACGACCGCATCTGGTCCGTTCCCGGAGTTCTGAATAGTAACAAATGCCTCTCCATTCTTCTTCGAGTCAGTTTTGCTTTCACCGTAGACCTCATCCCATGGCTTGTCAGGATTGTTTCGGTAGAGTCCAACGTCTCGAATCTGGATTGCCGGTTCGATACTCCTCGTAATTTCTACGACTGTCTCCTCACCTTTCAGAGCGACCACGCGGTACTCTCCGGGCTCGTACGTGGTTCCGATCTCGTACGATACCTGTTGGGCCCCTGCGGCCACGTCACGCTTTCTGAACAGCTCTCCATTAGGTTGGATGAGGTTGACCTGGTCGACGTTGGCTTCGGGCGAGAGCTCGACGACGAGTGTCGTCCCGTCGACAGCGACTCGCTTGAGTGGCCCCTTGCTCTCTGAATCGGTTGTCCCGTCACCGGGAGTTCCGGAGCTATCACCGTTGTTCAGACAGCCAGCCACGCTCACAAGCGCGGCGCCTGCGACTGTTCGGAGGGCGTTTCGCCTACTGATGTGTGGGTAATTCTGTGTCATGGGCTATGGATCTTGTTGGAAGATGTCTTCTGGGCCGAGCATCCGGAGGAGACGGCGTCCCGCGTAGAACATTACGAAGAAGGGAATGAACTGCCAGCCGACCTCGAAGATGAACGCGAACCAGCCGTCGATGGTTCCGAGTGGATGCCACCGGGCGATCGCCGTATCACTCACGTAGGCCGGATTGTGTCCGAGCCACGACCCCGGATGATACCGGGCGGTGTAGATACCGGGTTCAGTGATCGTCACGATGGCTATGCCAGAGGCGTTGGTTTCGACCTCCCGATTGGCGATGGTGATGTAGCCATCACGTGAGGTGCCGCCGATAGGATACCGGCGGGCGCTATCGTTGAGGACGATCGGTGCGCCAGTCTGGTTGTCACGTAGCTCAATCCGAAGCGTCGCCTGTGATTCGTTTTGCTGGAGAACCTGGACTGAGAGGTTGCTACGACGAAGCTGCCGCTCGGAACCGGCGTCGGGCTCGACGATAGACGCGTTCACACCGCGAACGATGCCTGCGACGTGGAGTGCCTCTCTGTCGACGTTCTCGGCGCGGACGGCGACACCGTACGTCGTCTCGTAGGACTGATTTACGATCTCGACGTTGACGTTCTCGCCGATAGTCTCCAGCGGGGAGGGGCGTTCCGTTCCCCAGGTGTCGATGATTTTGGGGCCGTCCCGGACGGGCTCAGCTCGTGGTCCGATTCGGGACGGATACGCGTGGACGTACACGGGGATCGCATCGGACTCGACTTCGGCGCTGTCGGTTCGGTTCGACCTGACGAGCGTATCCCAGTTGGTGTTGCGGGCCGTGTAAAACCGCCAGACACCGCGTACGCTCGCGTTCCCCTCGTCGGTGAGTGTGTACCCTTGCCACGGACGAGACTGGAAGATAGCCACGCCAGCATCGCCGTTGGGGTACTCGGCGTAGTAGGGGTACGCAGAGAGGTCATATATCTCGACATCGACTGAATCCGAGACGTTTCGCGTCTCCTCACGGTAGACGACGTCGACGTTGGTTCCGCCGCCCACGTCGGTCCGTATCGTCTTCTTCAGCCGGACGTGAATCTCTGCTTCGAGGGCGAGGGTTGCACTCCAATCGTCGGTGATCTGGTAGTCGATGGCCGGCGTGTGCGACCCATCAGTCCTCGCGATGGTCTCCCCGTCTTTCTGTAGCCGAACTTCCTCGATCTCGTGATTCATAAGCGACCAATCGACGGTTCTGTTCTCAGAGGAACTCCCGTTTGGAACACGGACGCGGTAATCGACGAACCCGCGCATCGTCCCATTCGGTGCGATGTAGAGCGGTGTTTCACCGGACTCGAGGTGGCCCCGAGTCGATGGCTGAACCGCGAACACGGTCGCATGGGCGTCTTCGATGAACACACCGTCTTCGAGGGATGCGTGAGGCGGATGAACTGACGTATCTGACCCACCGGCTTCGAGGTCACCGAAATCGTTTCGAGTCCACGTTGCGGCGGTTGCGGGCGGTTGCTTGAACGTGATATCTGTCCCGTTCGCGAGCTGGTGGACGGACGTACGGTCCTCTCCGTAGCGCTGGCGGTACTCTTCTTGACTGATATAGTTATCCGCATCGCGAGACCAGAGCGTCGCTGACTCGTTCTCAGAAAGGCCGTTCCCCTCAGTACCCGGGCGTGGTGGATCGGCTGCGACGACACCCGTGACTAGGCTCGTCACGAACAGGGCGGCCATGAGCACGGAGAGCTCTCGTTGTTCCATGGGGCTCGCGACGGGGATGGTAGAGTGACTTACCAGGGGACGAGGTCGACGCACTGTGCCAGCGGTAGCCCCATCATCGACCCCGCAACGGTGTACAGCGGGCCGAGAACAACGAGGACGACGGCGGACTTCATCGCCGAGCGCTTGTGGCGCTTGAGGCCCTTCTTTTGCTCAGGGTTCAGGGTGAACATCTCGATGAGGGAGTCGGCCTGCCAGACCACGGCAAGGCCGACGATGCCGAGTCCGGTGGTCAGCTGGAAGAAGCCTTCAATCATGCTCGGCAGGTTGTCCGCGCTGCAGACAGCGCTGGTCTGCGCTGCGACGGGCTGGACAGCGAACAGACTCAACAGCGCAACTGTAAGGACGGCTTGTCTGGAGACTTTGCTCACTGCCGTGGACTGACTGTCAGTGCGATTCTCAGACGTCTCGGAGGGTGTACTGTCCTGTGACATTGCGAGTTATTCCTCTGCGTCTTCGACGAGTGCCTTCAGATCGGCGTACCGATTGGTCTCGTCGACGATTTCTTCTTTCGTGTAGCCCTGCTCGCGAGCCCGTTCGAAGAGGTCACGAAGGTCGTCGGGGTCGACGTCGCGGACTTCCATTTCCTTGCGAAGGGCGCGGCGATAGAGGGCGGAAGCGTTGATGTGGTCGTTCCACATCAGGTACAGGTCATCGATGTCTTCGATGGTGACTGACCGAGTTATCATACGTGCGAGTATGGGTATGCACCAACGGAGTCGTGGTACATATTGACGGAAAATTCGGGTGAGAATAAATATTTTCTGGATATGGAGAATGTTACTAATCTGTGAATAGATCGGGGGAATTTGGCCCGGAGACGGCACCGAATCCATCTTAACCAACAGTACAGGTGAGATATTGGGTTTCGTTGGTTAAGTCTTCGTGAGCGAACTCGTCATTCTAACTCTATGATCTCACCATCTCTATCGACGACGAGTTCGCGGAGCTTCGCAAGTCGGTCTTGTCCCTCTTGAAAATCTCCTCTCCATCCGACATCGAAACCTCACCGGTTTCCAGCTGCTCGATCAGCGTCTTGATTCGCTCGACGTCGTCCGAGATCTCTGTGTCGACCTCGCGAAATCCGGAGCTACAGGTCGCGGGGCTGGACCGTCTTCCTGTCGTTCGATTCGGCACGCTCGGCGGCGTCGTCGAGGAGTTCGGCGACCTCCTCGTTGAGGGCGTCGTAGAAATCGGCCGAGACGTTGTGATCCGACAGTGCTTCCTTCACGGCTGCTTTGACGATTAGGTCAGACATTCCATCCCGGAGTTCTCTTGTCCGCCATATAAAGGTTCGAAGTTTCTCACGCGGGATATCGTCACATTACAGCTCAGAGGTTCTTAGTGATATGGTAGTATTCATTGGATCTAGAAAAGCTAGCGGAACCAATCTTTCTGATCACTCAGCAGGACGGTTGATCAAGTAGGTTTTTGTCAGGTGTTCCGGGTTCAGTCCGTACGTGTTTCTTGGTTTCACCATCAACAGCTACTAGATCAGCTGTATCACCATCATACTCTACATATGCTCGGCCACCATCATTCTCAATGAAGTCATACATTTGCTGGGGAGACGAAGAGCCTGTTTTACCGGATGAAGGGTTCTTCCACCCAATGGTAGTAATACATTCACAGCCATCTAAGTGAGAGTCGTCTTTCGTAACGCAGGTGACTCTAACTGCCATAGATCTACATCAGTCATTATATGGTATAAATCTGGCCAGTGAATTCACGGGCATCGCCTGCTGTTCAGGCTGTTCGCTTCGGCACCTCCAGTGGAGTTTAATGGTAGTTCACCAAATCTTTGATGAGAGTCTCGCTCGTGAGCTTGATTAATAAGTACAGATGAGTAGTAATACGCACGCAGATGGGCCACGTCTACTACCACCACCCCGGCGACAAGCAGTTCTCTCTTGACTTCGTCCATCCAGATCCCGACGAAATCGTCTCGCAGATCGTCAGCTACGACGATGATGTCGCGATAAAGCTCCTAGAATACGACCTCGACGAACCATTCTACGTCATCTACACGTCCCGCATCGGCGGTGGACCCGTGAAGGAGATTGACTTTAACCTGAAAGAGTCGCTCTCAGAGATGAGTGCCGACAACAGCACCATCGTCGTTCGTCTCCTCGAGATTTATCGCGCACTTCTCGCTCAGAACGAAGAAGAGGAGGGAGTGCCTGTCGAGGCGTACAAGAATATCGACATCGATGCGCTGCCGGATGTTCTCGGTCGGACGTCGTGGGAAGGATCAGCGACAGACGTAGCTGATCAACTCGCCTCGAACCTGATCCTCAAACACGCGCTTCCGAATGCCAACCATCGAACCGCTGTTGCGCTGATTCAGTTCTACCTCCGGCGCCTGAATCCGGACTTCGCCATGCCGGAAACCTCAGTAGAAACCGACTCAAATTCCTACGACTGGCGAGAATGGGTGAACGAGTACATCAACGAATCGAAGCGGCTGTTGACCGTTCGACGGAAGAACGTCCTCTTTAAGCACCTGTATAGCTTCGGCGCGAGAACACTTGAGCGAAAACACGCAGTCGAAATCGACCTGACTGAATACGAGCTGGATATGTACCCGAGTGAGGCGAAAATCGTCTACGCGGAGAAGCACGAAGATCTCTGGGTAACGTTCGTTGAGGAGGCTGTCGAACGTGCCAGCTATCCGGAGCTAAAAGAGACGCCAGGACTCTCGAAAGCAGAATTCGCGGAAAAGATCCGGGATCTTGACTAAGTGGCCTTTTCAGTCTTGGAGCGTAGCGACTGTTCGGCCCGCTTCCTCGGCCTCTTCGCTCCGCGACATATTGTATGTCGCGAGCGCTTCGTCAACCGCTTGGTCAAGACTCATTGATCAACCGAATCTAGGTTCTGCTCCCGTATAAACGCTTGCGTCAATCGATCTGTTCTAGTGCTTCGGTAGCCACGTCACCGAGCTCCCCCGCCTCGATGTGTGAGTACCGTTCCCGGACCATCTCTTCGGAGTTATCGAGATATCGGGCCGCCACCGTGTATCCAAACGCGCGGACAAGCACCTCACCCATCCCACGTCGACCACCGTGAGGGGCGAGATAGTCGTGTTTCGGATGGTCGATGTCGATCTCTGCGTCATCCGAGAGCCGTTGGAGAATCGACCGTGCGCCGTCCGTCGTAATCGACGGCGGTCGAATATCCTCATCGAGCGCCAGCAGTAGGTCGCGAGCGTATTCTTCACGGCGCTCAGTAATTGCCTCTGAGCGTTCCCCTCGTTCGGCTAGCTCATCCTGGACGAGGCCTGCAAGTGTCCGTTGGTCGAACGTCGAAAACACCGGCCAGCGGTCCGTCGGCGGGTCCATCAGCTTGCGGTAGCTCCGCAGCGGCGAGATCACCGGGTCGGGGAGACTCGCGGCGTCCCACTGCTGTTTCTTCCGGTAGACGTCCATACTCCCGTCGTCGAGGGAGAGGTCCTCCCAGCGGACGCCGCGCCGGCGCGGGTCGTTCGGGTCCCGGAGGAGTTCACCGACGCGGACGGCCGTGTACGCGAGGACGAACACGAGAGCGCGGTCACGAGCCGCCTTCAGCGCCGCGTAGCGTGCTCGCTGCTTGTCGAGGGGGTCAGTATCCTCCGGGAGTGTCGTGTACGCCTCGACGGCGTCGCGGGCCTGTTCGTCGACGTGGCGGGTGAGGGCGTGGCGTTGTTCCGACGTCCAGGCCTGCTGGTCACCGGGCTTGCGGCCGTCGTCCTCCGGCAGCGGCGCCATCGCACTCGCCCGCTGCGCGTAATGCGCCTCGAGATATCCCTCGTTGACGCACCACCCGCACCACGCAGAGATATAGCGGTAATAGGTTTGTACCGTATTCTGCTTGAGTCCTCGATCTCCACCAAGATGCCGGGCGTACTCCCGGAACACTCGTTCATCGAGATCGTCGAAGGTCGGCTCCCGGTCGACGTCGTCGGGGACGATCCCGGTCCAGTCGTCGTCGCCGCGGTCGCCGGCGGCCCACTCGGCGAACCGCTCGAGCTCGCGCGCAGCGTTGCGTCGGTAGTTCCCACCGTCCCCACCGCGGCCTTTCCCTTTGTCCTGGAGGTAGCGCTCGAAGGAATTCGTGAGTGACTGATCGGCGCGTTCTCGGGGTGTCATGGTTCCTCGTTCGCGTACTGGTAGGTCGGACGGACGTCGTCGAGGAGCTCTTCGACGATTTCCCAGAGAACCAGGGAAGGGGTCTCGTGTTCGAATGTAATCCCCCAACGGTCCTCCGTCTCGGCGACTGAGTACTGGAAATGCGCCCGTCCGAGATCGGGATGGTCCTCATCCTGGTGCCAGCCGGCGTGAAAGCCCGTGTTCGGGTCGGTGTAGTTGATACGGAACCAATCGTGAGAGTCCTGCCGATACCACTTGACGGTCAGTTCCGGCGAATCAGGGCCTGTCGGGGGATCCAGACGGGCCGGATCGAAAATCGCCCGCAGCTGCTTGGCCTCGATATCGTCCGGAACGTACTCGACGGCCGTGATCTGTGGCACGCGGTCAAGGACGTCTCGCTTCAATTGGGCGTAGAGGTTCGCGTTCGGATCACCACCTGGATGCGGGACAGACATCCGTTAGCTGCTGGCCTCAGCAGGCTCTGTCGTCGGAGCGAGGAAGTCCCACTCGCGGATGGCGAAGCCAACGATCTGGATACGCCGTTGAAGGTGCTCCCACTCGCGGGCAATCTTACGGCGACGGTCTTCCTCCTCAGCGTCAAGGGACTCGTCAGCGAGCGTCCCACGAAGCTGATTCGGTGATTCAACGCCGAATTCGTCCTCCCAGTCGCGAATCTGCGTCTTCATATTGGCGAGCCGGTCCGTAAGCTCCTCGACAGTGTGTCCGCTATCTCGGAGACGCATCGCCTCCTGCATCGCTTGACGGCGGTAATCAGGGTAATACGTCGTGTGAGTACCGCTTTTGTCACGGTGGAGGATGCCGTCGTCGACGAGTCGCTCAAGGACGCGCTTAGTTGGTTCGTGTGACCAGCCCGCTTCGGAAGCGATCCAGTTGACCGTCCGCGGCTCCGACAACTGCCGAGCAACCATCCGTACGCGGTCTTCACCCGTGGTCTGGCGTTCCATCAGGCCCTCGGAGTTCAATTCGTCTTCGGTCATACAACATCGTTCGGGCTTTGTCTTAATATAGGTTGAGGTCATTAGTTCTATATCGAAGCATCTTCTTCGCCATCGCCCCGATCTCAGCTGAGGGTATCCAGAGCAAACTCGGAGCCCGGTCTTGGCGGCTCTACCCCGGGGGAAGCGCCGTTGTGAGGCGGTTGCAGCATTCGTGCTTCGTAGACAGCGGCGGGGTACTTGAAAGTGGTCATGATTACGGGCATAATCAGGACCACTTGCTGTATTCGCCCCATCAGGAGAATACCGGCATCTGGAGTCTCTTACCCCCGGAATTCCGTACTACAGGAAATTATATATTGTATATCGCTATACAAAATCCCGGACCCCGCTCTGCGCGAGGTCATTCATCACCGAATTCCGAAAGCCGAGCTTGGATTTCCTCGGCATCCGCCTCAGAGAGTGCCTCAACACCGAACTGGACAAGTAGCGGGTAGAAGTGGCGGTTCTTCTTGAACTCGTCCTGCCCCGCCTTGCGGAGCTTTAGCTGGGACTCGAGGTAGATATCCTCCATCTCGTCGAGGACATCGTCGGGAATGTAGATCGTTCGCCCGTTCCACTCGTCCTTGATGTTCGTCTTCGTTTTGCTCGTTTCGTTCGTTTCACTCGTTGAAGTCGATTCGGTCGTTTCGGTCGATGAATTGGTTTCCAGCGTTTCACTCATCTCACTCGTTTCGCTGGAATCGGCCTCATCGTCCTCCTCTTCGTAGTTGCCCTCGATACCGGAGGCATCTCCCCAACCGTCGCTCATGCTTCCACCTCCTCAGGCGCAGTCTTCTCAAACGTCTCGTCGAACAGGTCGGCGATCTCGTTGAACAGGTCGCGTGCATCCTCGACGCGCTGGTTCTCCTTGCCGAAGCCGAAGACGGACACACCCTCGCCAATCGACTGAGAGAGGTCGGTCCGCTTCGGGATCTCGAACACCGGGAGGGAGTACGCCGACTTAATCTCCTCGATGGTGTCGCGGTGTTCGGCGTTCTGCTCGACACGATTACAGACGATGGCGAGCCGATTGATGTCTCCGTACGCCTGTTCGAGGGAACTCAGCTGCTTTGCGAAAATCTGGAGACTGTTGGCGTTGAGCTTCTCGGGAATGACGGGGATGACGACGTTGCCCGTCGCGACGAGGGCGTTATCAGTGAGGACGTTCAGGGATGGCGGCGTGTCGACAATAATGTAGTCGTAGTCCTTTTCGAGCTCGTCGAGAGTCATCTCCAACCGCTCGCGACTCTTCGGCGCCTCAAGCAGCGTCTGGATGTTCTTGTTGTTCGCGAGCTTCTCGCTGGCGGGAAGGATGTCGAATTCCTCGTGCTCGACGATGATGTCGTTCACCGACTCCATCTGGTCGAAATCGAGGACGTCGAACAGCGTCGTACGGTCGGTATCGTAGTACAGATCGTTGTAGCCAAGCGAGCAGGTGAGCCCGCCGTGATAATCGATATCGACCAGGAGGACGTCGTGGCCTCGGGCGGCGAGTGCGCCGCCAGTATGAATGACGTCGGTTGTTTTCCCCGCGCCTCCCTTCTGATTCGCCACGGTGATTCGTGCGGTGTTGGTGTCGGTCATTTCCTTCGTTTAACTCGTTGTGTTCGCTTCGTTCGTTTTGGTCGTTTCGTTCGTTTGGTTCGGTGAGGGTGTTTCACTCGGTGAGAGGAATACTACGGTGTTAAAACCAATTGTTCGTTTCGCTCGTTGAGGCAAACGCACTCGTTGCCATCAACTCATTCGTTCTATTCGTTACGTTCGTTTTTGTTGTTCTGTTCATTGAGTAAGGGGCAGTCAGTTCATCCTCAACAAGCTCGTCCCTAAGAATGCGCTCAATACATTCGTTTTGCTCGTTATGTTCGTTTTGTTCGTTATGCTCGTTTACTTCATTATAGTCGTTCCACG